>JBBAPY010000122.1:0-8863 GCA_040400635.1 Rhodoferax sp. | reverse complement strand
CAGCGGCAAGCGCGTCGCCGTGGTTGGCGCCGGTCCGGCCGGTTTGGCTTGCGCCCATGGTCTGGCGCGCCTCGGGCACGACGTGGTGCTGATGGACGCGCAACCCAAACTGGGCGGCCTGAATGAATACGGCCTGGCGACCTATAAGACGGTGGACGACTTTGCACAAAAAGAAGTGCAATGGCTGCTCTCAATTGGCGGCATAACAGTGCGCCATGGCACCGCCTTGGGGCGCGAGGTGCACCTCGATGGACTCTGCGCGGAATATGACGCCGTGTTTTTAGGCCTGGGCCTGGGCGGGGTCAACAGCATTGGCATCGCCGAACCGCAGGCCACCGGCCTGCGCAACGCGGTGGACTTTATTGCCGAACTACGCCAGGCGCAGGACCTGCGCCAAGTGCCGGTAGGCCGGCGCGTGGTGGTCATTGGCGGCGGCATGACGGCGGTGGACGCCGCAGTGCAGTCGCGCAAACTGGGGGCGCAGAGCGTCACCATGGTGTACCGCCGAGGCGGTGCCGACATGGGAGCGTCTGGCCACGAACAAGCCTGGGCGCTAGAAAACGGCGTCCACATCGAACACTGGGCCAGCCCCCTGCAAGTGCTTACAGAAAACGGCCACGCCAGCGGCGTGGAGTTTGAGCGCACGCAGATGGTGGATGGCAAGCTGCAAGGCACCAACGAGCGCTTTGTGGTGGCAGCCGATATGGTGCTCAAAGCCATAGGCCAATCCATGGTGGCCCAGCCGCTGGGCGCCGCGCTGGAATTGCATTCGGGACGCATACGCACCGACGCCCAAGGCCAGACCTCGCATCCCAAAGTCTGGGCCGGTGGCGACTGCCGTGCCGGCGGGCGCGACCTCACCGTCGAAGCCGTGGAACACGGCAAAGTTGCCGCGCGCGCCATCCATGCCGCCCTCGTTGCGGCCTGAAGCGCACCAGCCACCTCATTCGGAGAACACACACCATGGCCGACCTCAGCAGCGTATTTGCAGGCATCCGCAGCCCCAACCCCTTCTGGCTGGCCTCTGCGCCACCCACCGACAAAGCCTACAACGTCAACCGCGCTTTCGAAGCCGGTTGGGGCGGTGTAGTCTGGAAGACCTTGGGCGAAGACGGCCCGCCCATCGTCAACGTCAGCGGCCCACGTTATGGCGCCCTCCATACGCCCGACAGGCGCCTGATCGGTTTGAACAACATCGAACTCATCACCGACCGCGACCTGCACCTGAACCTGCGCGAAATCAAAGAGGTCAAACGCAACTGGCCGGACCGCGCCATGGTTGTCTCGCTGATGGTGCCCTGCGAAGAACAGGCCTGGAAATCCATCTTGCCGCTGGTGGAAGACACTGGCGCCGATGGCGTCGAGCTCAACTTCGGCTGCCCGCACGGCATGAGCGAGCGCGGCATGGGCGCCGCCGTGGGCCAGGTGCCCGAGTACATCGAAATGGTCACCGCCTGGTGCAAGCAATACAGCCGCTTGCCGGTGATCGTCAAGCTCACACCCAATATCACCGACATCCGCCACCCGGCGCGCGCCGCCAAAAAAGGCGGAGCGGATGCGGTCTCGCTGATCAATACCATCAACTCCATCATGGGCGTGGACCCGGACAGCCTCGCCATGAGCCCGTCCACCGGCGGCATGGGCTCGCACGGCGGCTACTGCGGCCCGGCCGTCAAACCCATCGCTTTGAACATGGTGGCCGAAATCGCACGCGACACGCAAACTGCGGGAATGCCCATCTCCGGCATCGGCGGCGTGGGTACCTGGCGCGACGCGCTGGACTACCTGGCCCTGGGCGCAGGCAATGTGCAAGTCTGCACCGCCGCCATGGTCTATGGCTTCAAGATCGTGCAGGAAATGGCGAGCGGCCTGTCCAATTACATGGACGACAAAGGCTTTAACAGCGTGTCCGAGATCGTTGGCAAAGCGCTGCCCACCGTCTCGGCCTGGCAGTTCCTGAACCTGCAACACATTACGAAAGCCGTCATCAACCAGGACAGCTGCATCCAGTGCGGGCGCTGCCACATCGCCTGCGAGGACACCTCGCACCAGGCCATCACCGCCAACAAAGACGGCAAGCGTTACTTTGAAGTGCAGGAAGATGAATGCGTGGGCTGCAACCTCTGCGTGGTCGCTTGCCCGGTGCCCGAGTGCATCACCCTGCGCGACCTGGCCCCCGAGGAAACCGACCTGCGTACCGGCACGGTGGTCACCGGCGGCCATGGTGACTGGACCACCCACCCCAATAACCCCATGCGCGCTGCGGCTTAGTCCACAATGGGCCACGGCACGCGTTAAAACCCCTCACCACACCCCCCCGTTGAAGGACTTTTTCTTATGAGCTCACTGCATATCCGTGGCGGCACCGTTGTCAATGCCGATCGCCAATTCCGCGCCGATGTCATCACCCAAGACGGCAAGATTGTGGCCGTTGGCGAAGGCCTGGCCACCCCGCCAGGCGCCGCCGTGGTGGACGCCGGCGGCCAGTACGTCATGCCTGGCGGCATCGATCCGCACACCCATATGCAGCTGCCTTTTATGGGCACCGTCACCATGGACGACTTCTTCGACGGCACCGCTGCGGGCATGGCCGGTGGCACCACGACCATCATCGATTTCGTCATCCCCGACCCCCAGGAAAACATTCTCGAGGCCTATAAAAAATGGCGCGGCTGGGCCGAAAAATCCGCGGGTGACTACAGCTTTCACGTGGCCATTACCTGGTGGAGCGAGCAGGTACGCAAAGATATGGGCACTTTGGTGAACGAAGAGGGTATCAACAGCTTTAAGCACTTCATGGCCTACAAAAACGCCATCATGTGCGACGACGAAACCCTAGTGAACAGCTTTAAGCGCGCACTAGAACTAGGCGCCATGCCCACAGTCCACGCCGAGAACGGCGAACTGGTCTATTTGCTGCAACAAACCGTGGCCGACATGGGCATTATGGGCCCCGAAGGCCACCCGCTTTCGCGTCCACCCATGGTCGAAGGCGAAGCGGCCAACCGCGCGATCGCCATTGCCGATGTGCTCAATGTACCGATCTATGTGGTGCACGTCTCCTGCATTGAATCAGCCGAGGCCATTGCCCGCGCGCGTGCACGAGGCCAGCGGGTCTACGGCGAAGTGCTGGCCGGCCATTTGGTGCTTGACGACAGCGTGTACCGCGACCCGGACTTCGCCACCGCGGCCGGTTACGTCATGAGCCCGCCCTTTCGCCCCAAGGGCAACCAAGAATTTTTGTGGCGCGGGCTGCAATCGGGTAATCTGCACACCACGGCCACCGACCATTGCACCTTCTGCGCCGCGCAAAAAGCCGCCGGTAAAGATAACTTCGCCAAGATTCCCAACGGCTGCGGTGGCGTGGAAGAACGTTTGGCCGTCATTTGGGACGCTGGTGTGAATACTGGTCGCCTCACGCCTTCGGAGTTCGTGGCCATCACCTCGGCCAACACCGCCAAGTTATTCAACATCTACCCGCAAAAAGGCAGTGTCTCGGTAGGCGCCGACGCCGACCTGGTGGTCTGGGACCCAGAAGGCAGCAAGACCCTGTCAGCCAAAACCCAGTTCAGCAAAGGCGACTTCAACATCTTCGAAGGCCGCACCGTACGCGGTATCCCCAGCCATACCGTGAGCCAAGGCAAGCTGGTATTTGTGCAAGGCGACTTGCGCGCCGAGCGCGGTGTAGGCCGGTATATCAAACGGCCTGCGTTTAATGCCAACTTTGCGCCTATGGCTTTGCGGGCTGAGACGCTAAAGCCTTCGGCTGTGGTGCGCTAGGTTTCTTTACCTGCGGCACTTTTGGCGAAGCAAAATAAAGTAGCTCGGCCAGCAGGCCGAAACCGGTATTAAAAATTCCCCAACTCAGGAGCAAAAATGAGCAACACCACCATAGACATATCCCAAGTCCGCATCAACGGCGAGCGCCTTTGGGCCTCGCTCATGGCGTTAGCGCAAATCGGCGCAACCCCCAAAGGCGGAGTCTGCCGCCTCACCCTCACCGACCTGGATAAGCAAGGCCGCGATCTCGTCACCCGCTGGGCGCGTGAGGCCGGTATGAGCGTGACTATCGACAAAATCGGTAATGGCTTTATGCGCCGTCCGGGCCGCAACAACAGCTTGCCGCCCATCATGACGGGCAGCCATATCGACACCCAGCCCACCGGCGGTAAGTTCGATGGCAACTACGGCGTGCTGGCCGGCTTGGAAGTGGTGCGCACGCTCAATGATCTGGGCATAGAAACTGACGCGCCGATCGAAGTGGCCTTCTGGACCAATGAAGAAGGTTCGCGCTTTGTACCGGTGATGATGGGCTCGGGCGTGTTCGCCAAAGCCTTCACCTTAGAGCATGCCTACGCCGCCACCGACACCACCGGCGTGTCGGTCAAAGAAGAGCTCACGCGCATCGGCTACATCGGCGACCAAGAGCCGGGCGATCACCCGATTGGCGCTTACTTCGAAACCCATATTGAACAAGGCCCGGTGCTCGAAGACAACGACGTCACCATCGGCGTGGTGCAGGGCGTGCTGGGTATTCGTTGGTTTGACTGCACCGTCACCGGCATGGAAGCGCATGCCGGCCCCACGCCCATGGCGCTGCGCCGCGATGCGATGCAAGTGTCCACGCACATCATGCAAGAAGTAGTGGCTTCGGCCCTACGCCACGCGCCGCACGGGCGCGGCACGGTGGGCATGGTGCAAGTGTTTCCCAACAGCCGCAATGTGATTCCAGGCCGGGTGAAGTTCAGCATCGACTTGCGTAATTCCACCGACGCCCTGGTGGACCAAATGGTCGAGGAAGTCAAAGCCTTTGCCGCACGCAAAGCGACCGAAACCGGCTTGGATGTGAAGATCGAAATGGTCTCCAGCTACTCGGCCATCGGCTTTCATGCCGACTGCATTGATGCCGTGGCGCGCGCCGCTAAAAAACTGGGTTACTCCAATATGCCCGTGGTTTCTGGCGCCGGTCATGACGCGGTCTATATGGCCAAGCTGGCCTCCAGCGGCATGATCTTCATTCCCTGCAAAGACGGCATCAGCCACAACGAAGTAGAAGATGCCAAGCCCGAACACATCACCGCTGGATGCAATGTGTTGCTGCACGCGATGTTGGAGCGGGCTGGCACGTAAGGCGCGCCAACTTCCACATTTGCGGCATGCTCGACCTCCTGATCCACAAGGCCACCCTGCCCGATGGTCGCAGTGGTATGTCCGTCGCCGTGCAAGACGGTCGCATCGTGGAAGTGGCGCCCGGCCTGCAAGCCCCGGCGCACGAGACCGTGGATGCACAAGGCCAGTTGCTCAGCCCGCCATTTATCGACGCGCATTTTCATATGGACGCCACGCTGAGCTATGGCCTGCCGCGGGTCAATGCCTCGGGCACGCTGCTCGAAGGCATTGCGCTGTGGGGCGAACTGAAACCCCATCTGACCCACGAAGCCTTGGTGGGCCGCGCTATGGCGTATTGCGACTGGGCCGTGGGCAAAGGTCTGCTGGCTATCCGTACGCATGTGGATGTGTGCGACCCGCGCTTGTTGGCGGTAGATGCGCTGCTCGAAGTGAAGCGGCGCGTGGCGCCCTATATCGACATGCAGCTAGTGGCCTTTCCGCAAGACGGCGTTTTGCGTGGCAAGGGCGGCCCGCAGGAGCACATGGATACGCTCAAACGGGCGCTCGACAAAGGCGTGGACGTGGTCGGGGGCATTCCCCACTTTGAGCGCACCATGGCGGACGGGGCGCTTATCGTCAAACTTTTGTGCGAACTGGCCGCCGAGCGTGGCTTGCGCGTGGACATGCATTGCGACGAGTCTGACGACCCGCATTCGCGCCATGTCGAAACCCTGGCTTACGAGACGCAGCGTCTGGGCCTGCAAGGCCGCGTCACCGGCTCGCACCTTACGTCCATGCACAGCATGGACAACTACTACGTCAGCAAACTCATCCCCCTGATCGCTGAGGCCGGGCTGCATGTGGTGGCCAATCCGCTGATCAACATCACCTTGCAAGGCCGGCACGACAGCTACCCCAAGCGACGCGGCATGACGCGCGTACCCGAGTTGCTGGCCGCTGGTGTGAACGTGTCCTTCGGGCAGGACTGCGCCATGGACCCTTGGTACTCGCTAGGCAGCGGCGACATGCTGGAAGTGGCGCACATGGGCCTGCACGTAGGCCAGATGACCAGCCAGGCGGCTATGGCCCAATGCTTTGAAGCAGTGACGACCCAGCCCGCGCGCGCCCTGGGTCTGGAGGGCTACGGCATCGCCGCCGGTTGCCATGCCGACATGGTCTTGCTACAGGCCAGCGACCCGGTAGAGGCTATCCGCCTGCGCGCCACGCGCTTGCGGGTGTACCGGCGTGGCAAACTGATCGCACAAGCCCCCGCAAATACCAGCACTTTGCACATGCCGGGCCGCCCGGCCAGTACCGCCTACCGGCATGATTCGATTCCGCGTTTTTGATTAAGACTGCTTTTTAAATGACCGCTTCCTCCGCCCCCCAACCTTCCTCGGTTCCTGCCGTAGAAGTGCGCAAGGCTTCCCTTATTTACAACCCCCAGCAGGCACCGGTCCACGCATTGGCCGACATTGACTTGACGATTGCGCCGGGCGAGTTTGTCTCACTCATCGGCCCCTCGGGCTGCGGCAAGACCACGCTTTTGCGCGTGATTGCGGACCTGGAGCACATCACCTCGGGCACGGTGCAGGTCAACGGCGTATCGCCGCATGCGGCCCGGCTGGCGCGCGCCTATGGCTATGTGTTTCAAGCGCCCGCCTTGTTTGCTTGGCGCACCGTGCTGGGCAATGTGAAGCTGCCATTGCAAATCCAGGGCAAAAGCGCGGCCCAGTGCGATGCGATAGCCCGCGAGCAACTGGCCCGCGTGGGCCTGACCGGTTTTGAAAACAAATATCCCTGGCAACTCTCGGGCGGCATGCAACAGCGGGCTTCGATTGCGCGCGCACTGTCCTTTGAGCCACGCATCCTGATGATGGACGAGCCCTTTGGCGCGCTGGACGAAATCACCCGCGACCGGCTCAATGAACAACTGCAACAACTCTGGCAGCGCGAGCGCCGCACCGTGGTGTTTGTGACCCACTCGATTGCCGAGGCGGTGTATTTGTCCACGCGCATCGTGGTTATGTCGCCCCGGCCAGGGCGCATCGTGCGCGTCATCGACTCCAGCCTGCCCGACGAGCGGCACCTGGGGCTGCGCGACTCCCCCGAATTTATGGACATGGCCCACCAGGTACGCGAGGCACTAGCCGATGGCCACCACGACTAGCGCGCCGCCGCCCTCTTGGGGCCAACGCGTGTCGGAACAAGGTCTGCCGATTGCGGTGGTGCTACTGTTCACGCTAGCCCTGTGGTATGCGCTGACCGTATACCTGAATGCACCGGGCGCTATCGAGCGCGTGCTCGAGCCCAAGGGCGCATGGACTTGGCAAGACCTGGTGGCCGCCACCATGGTGGCACAGCGCCCGGTGCTGCCTGCGCCGCATCAGGTGGCCTTGGACCTTTACAGCAGCCTGGTGGACTGGCCGGTGACCTCGCCGCGCAATTTGCTGTTTCATGTGGCCGTGACCGGGGAAAGCACTTTGGTCGGTTTTGTGATGGGCACACTGCTAGGCCTGGTGCTGTCGGTGTGCATCGTGCATTCGCGCACCTTAGACAAAGCCCTGCTGCCCTGGATCGTGGCATCACAGTCCATCCCCGTGCTGGCAATTGCGCCTATCGTGCTGGTGATTTTGGGCACCATGGGCTTTTCGGGTGTGGCGCCCAAGGCGGTGATCGCCATGTATTTGTGCTTCTTCCCGGTCACCGTGGCCATGGTGCAAGGCCTGCGTTCCCCGCAGGTGATTGAGACCGAAATGATGCACACCTACGCCGCCACACGCTGGCAGGCTTTGTGGATGCTGCGCCTGCCTGCGGCGCTGCCGTTTTTGTTTCCGGCGCTGCGCGTGGGCATTGCCGCCGGCTTGGTCGGCGCCATGGTGGCCGAGCTGCCCACCGGCGCGCAAGCGGGCCTGGGCGCGCGCTTGCTGACCGGTAGCTACTACGGGCAGACCGTACAAATCTGGTCGGCGCTGGTGATGTCGGCCTTTGTCGGCCTGGCACTAACCGCCGCCATGGGCGCCCTCGAAGCCCTGGTGCTTGGAAAGCGCAGGCAGGTATGAACGCACAAAGCTCCCCACCCGATCTGCGCATCAGCGCGTTGGTGGTGCTCGCTGGCATCGTCAGCGCCTGGGCCCTGCTAATCTCACCGCTCGCCGATCCGGCCACGCCCAAAGAGCTCGCCTTTTGGGGTGCCAGCCTAGTAGTGGCCTTGCTGGCTGTCAGCGGCATTCGCCGCTTAGCCGCTATCGACGGTCCGCGTATTTACGCCAGCGCTTCGGCGCTGCTGTTTGGCGGCTGGCTGCTGTATTTCTGGCAATTGCTGACCGTAGCCATGGACGTGCCGCGCGTGCTGCTGCCCGCCCCCAGCCTGATCGCAGCCGCCTTTGGCGAACACCTGGGCACGCTGCAAACCGACTTTGTACAAACCGTGGTGCGTGCCGTCGCCCTGGGCTGGGTGCTGGGCTCGGGCCTGGGCTTCTGTGTGGGCATTGCCATCGACCGCATGCCGTTTTTGCAGCGCGGCCTGCTGCCGCTGGCGTCCCTCACCAGCACGATTCCGCTAGTGGGCGTGGCGCCGATTGCCGTCATGTGGTTTGGCTTTGAATGGCCTTCCAAAGCAGCGGTGGTAGTGCTGATGACTTTCTTCCCCATGCTGGTGTCCACGCTGGCCGGGCTGCGCGCCGCCGACCGGCTGGAGCGCGAGCTGATGCATAGCTACGCTGCCAGCTACTGGCGCACGCTGTGGTCGCTG
>JBBAPY010000121.1:0-8923 GCA_040400635.1 Rhodoferax sp. | reverse complement strand
AACCCTGTTGGATCAACTCAAATCCGCTGGGGTGGATAAAGCTGCTGCAAGCGATGTTTTGACCGACGCAGATAAGCACAAATTTCTGAACCATTTGCAGTCTGCCCATGGGACTGTGGGTGCGGAACGTAAGAAAATTACGCTGGTCAAGAAGCAGACCACAGAAATTAAACAAGCCGATGCCAGTGGCAAGGCGCGCACCATCCAGGTGGAGGTGCGTAAAAAGCGTACTTTTGTACGGCGTGAAGATGGCTCTGACGCGGTGCCAGAGTCTGCCGAGGTGTTTGAAGCGCCGGTGCCGGCAGCCCCCGTGATCGACCAGGCCGAACTGGCGCGACGCGAAGAAGAAGCGCGTCGCCAGGCTGAGTTTTTGCGCAGGCAGGAAGAAGAGTTAGCCGCTCGCCGGCAGGCGCGCGAAGAGCAAGAGGCCAAGGCCCGCGCAGCGCAGGAAGCTGCCGCCCAAGCGGCAACGCAGGCCGATTCTATGGACGGCTCGCCAGGCGATACGGCCGCGGCCAAGCCCCGCAAGCTGACCAAGGCTGCGGAAAAAGCGGCTTTAGAGGCGACTGCCCAAGCCGATGCACTTGTTGCGGAAAAGGCCGCTGCCCAGCTGCAGCGCGAGGAAGATGCAGCCAAAGCTGCCTTAGCTTCGCGTGAAGCCGCACTAGAAGAAAACAAGCGCGCCGCCGATTTGGGTGATCGCCGTCGCAAAGCCGAGGCCGAAGCGGCAGCTATCCGCTTGATGATGTCGGCGCCTGCCAAGGTAGCACCCCCACCCAAAAAGGTAGAACCCAAACCCACTGCAGATCCTAAAGCGGCGATAAAAGGCACGCTGCACAAACCTGCCGCAGGCTCCACGGTAGCAAAGCCAGCCAAAGCGGGCGGCAGTGCAGCGCCGGGTTCAGGCAAAGAGGTCAAATCCGCCAAGCTATCGAGTAGCTGGGCTGGTGACCCGGCTAAGAAAAAAGAACTCAAGACCCGTGGCGATACCGGTGCAGGAGCGGGGCGCTCGACCAACTGGCGCGCCGGTCCGCGCGGTAAACGCGGCGGCGATCGTGATCGCGAAGACCACGCACCGATGCAGACGCAAGAAGTGCGTGTTATTGAAGTGCATGTACCGGAAACCATTACCGTGGCCGAGTTGGCGCACAAGATGGCAGTCAAGGCCTCAGAAGTCATTAAACAATTGATGAAGCTCGGTCAGATGGTCACCATCAACCAACCTTTGGACCAGGATACCGCCATGATTGTGGTGGAAGAGCTGGGCCACACCGCAGTGGTGGCCGCACTGGACGACCCGGAGGCGTTCACCGACGAAGAGGTGCATTCACAGGCGGAGTCTTTGCCGCGTGCTCCGGTGGTTACCGTCATGGGCCACGTGGACCATGGAAAAACATCCTTGTTGGATTACATTCGCCGCGCCAAAGTGGCATCGGGCGAAGCCGGTGGGATTACCCAGCACATCGGCGCCTACCATGTGCAAACGCCGCGCGGTATGGTGTCCTTTTTGGATACACCGGGACACGAAGCGTTTACCGCCATGCGTGCTCGCGGCGCGAAGGCAACCGACATTGTGATTTTGGTGGTAGCCGCTGACGACGGTGTGATGCCGCAAACCAAGGAAGCCATTAAGCACGCCAAGGCGGCAGGCGTACCTATCGTGGTGGCTATCAATAAGATTGATAAACCCGATTCCAACCCGGAACGCGTGAAAAACGAACTCGTGGTTGAGGAAGTCGTACCCGAGGAATTCGGTGGCGAGTCGCCCTTTATCTCGGTTTCAGCCAAAACCGGACAGGGCATCGACGAGTTGCTGGAACAAGTGTTATTGCAAGCCGAGGTACTGGAGTTGCGTGCGCCGGTAAATGCCATGGCCAAAGGCCTGGTCATTGAAGCGCGTTTGGACAAAGGGCGCGGCCCGGTCGCCACCGTGTTGGTTCAGTCCGGAACCCTCAAAACGGGCGACGTTGTACTGGCTGGCCAAACCTTCGGCCGCGTGCGCGCCCTGCTGGACGAAAACGGCAAACCGATCAAAGACGCCGGCCCTTCCATTCCGGTAGAGATCCAAGGCCTAACCGAAGTGCCCCAAGCGGGTGACGAGTTCATGGTGATGTCGGATGAGCGCCGTGCCCGCGAAATCGCGACCTACCGTGCGGGCAAATTCCGCAATACCAAACTGGCCAAGCAACAAGCGGCCAAGTTGGAGAACATGTTCAGCGATATCGGTGCGGGCGACGTCAAAACCCTGCCCATCATCGTCAAGGCAGATGTGCAAGGTTCCCAGGAGGCCTTGGCGTCCTCGTTGCTCAAACTCTCGACCGACGAGGTCAAAGTGCAAATGGTGTACTCCGCTGTGGGCGGCATCAGCGAGTCGGACATCAACCTGGCTATCGCGTCTAAGGCAGTGGTGATTGGCTTTAATGTGCGCGCCGATGCCGGTGCACGCAAACTGGCCGAAGGCAATGGTGTTGACATCCATTACTACAACATCATTTACGACGCGGTCGATGAACTTAAAGCTGCGATGTCGGGCATGCTGGCGCCAGAAAAACGCGAGGAGATCATCGGTTTTGCCGAGATTCGCACCGTGTTCGTGGCGTCCAAGATTGGCACCGTGGCAGGCTGTATGGTCACTGGCGGCTCTGTCAACCGTAGTGCACATTTCCGCTTGCTGCGCGAAAACGTGGTGATTTATACCGGCGAACTCGATTCGCTCAAGCGCATGAAAGACGATGTGCGCGAAGTCAAAGAAGGCTTTGAGTGCGGTATCAAACTCAAGAACTACAACGACATTGCCGTGGGCGATCAGTTGGAATTCTTCGAGATCAAGGAAATCGCGCGCACCATCTGAGCGTTTACCTTGCATGCGCAAAAAGTCCTCCACCCCCAACCGCGGTTTTCGCGTGGCCGATCAGATCCAGCGCGATCTGACCGAGCTGATTGCACGCGAACTCAAAGACCCGCGCGTGGGCATGGTGACGATTCAGTCGGTGGAAGTTACCCCCGACTATGCGCACGCCAAGGTGTATTTCAGCCTGCTGGTGGGCGATGCGGCGCAGTGCGGCGAAGGCTTAAACCAGGCGGCGGGCTTTTTGCGCGCCGGTTTGTTTAAACGCCTGCACATCCATACCGTGCCGACCTTGCACTTTATTTTTGACCGAACCACCGAGCGCGCTGCGGACATGAACGCCCTGATAGCGCGGGCGGTGTCCTCGCGAGCCCAGGAAGACTGAGCAGCATGAACGCGCCGCATGCACGGGTTGCAAGGCGCCCCGTGCATGGGGTGCTCTTGCTGGACAAGCCGCTGGGTTGGTCCAGCAACCAGGCTTTGCAAAAAGCCAAGTGGTTGCTGGCCGCTGAGAAGGCGGGTCATACGGGTACGCTCGATCCCTTAGCCACCGGTGTATTGCCGTTGTGTTTTGGTGCTGCGACTAAGTTCAGTCAAATGCATTTGGACGCAGACAAGGTATACCACGCGGTATTGCGATTGGGTGTGACTACCACGACGGCCGATGCGGAAGGCGACGTCTTGCAAACCCGGGCTGTGGAGGTTTGCCAGCAAAGCATCAGCGAAGTGCTGGCCCGCTTTACCGGTCCGATTGAACAAATTCCGCCTATGCACAGTGCGCTGAAAAAAGACGGCAAGGCTTTGTATGAGTACGCGCGCGCCGGAATTGAAGTGGAGCGGGCGGTCCGCCAGGTGAGGATTCATGCCATCACACTACTGGCCGATGACTCGGCGGCAAGCGTGCCAACGCTCTCGGTACAAGTGGCATGTAGCAAGGGTACCTATGTCCGTACCCTGGCAGAAGATATTGGGCAAGCCCTGGGTTGCGGCGCGCACTTGAGTGCATTGCGCCGCGTGCAGACTGGCGATTTCCAGATAGGCGCTTGCGTGGAGTTGCAGGCGCTGGAGGCCATGGATATGGCGCAGCGCCTGGCCTGCTTGCAAAGCGTAGACAGCTTGTTGCCCGGTCATGCGCCCATCACATTGGATGCCGACAATGCAGGGCGCTTTTTGAGCGGTCTGCGCCGTCGTGGCAATTGGGACGATGCGAGTCAGGTGGCCGTGTATGGGCAAGACCCCCGCTCCCTGCTGGGCACTGGGCATATAGAGGCGGGCGAGTTGATCCCCACCCGCCTGCTCAGCCCGCTGGATATTGCGCAGGTGCGCGAGCAAGCGAGCTGGGCCTATTGAGTTTTGAGTTTTTGAGTTTGTAGAAAGAAAGATAACCATGAGCAGTAAACAAATCCGCAATATCGCGATCATTGCGCACGTCGACCACGGTAAGACCACAATGGTGGACCAGTTGTTGCGTCAGTCAGGCACTTTTGCGGACCATGAAAAAGTGGTGGACACGGTGATGGACAACAACGCCATCGAACGCGAGCGTGGCATCACCATCCTGGCCAAGAACTGCGCCGTTAGCTGGGAGGGCACCCACATCAATATCGTCGATACCCCTGGACACGCGGACTTCGGCGGCGAGGTAGAACGCGCGCTGTCTATGGTCGATGGCGTGGTGCTGCTGATCGATGCGCAAGAAGGACCGATGCCGCAAACCCGTTTTGTGACCAAGAAGGCGCTTGCCTTAGGCCTCAAACCCATTGTGGTGGTGAACAAAGTGGACAAGCCGGGTTCCAACCCAGACATGGTGGTCAATGCAGCTTTTGACTTGTTTGACAAACTCGGTGCAACCGATGAGCAACTGGATTTTCCGGTGGTCTACGCATCAGGCATCAACGGCTGGACCTCGATGGAGCAGGGCGCTTCCGGCGAGCAGTGGGGGCCCGATATGTCGGCCTTGTTCAACACCATCTTGAGCCATGTGCCGCCGCAGGCAGGCGACCCCGAGGCCGCACTGCAACTGCAGATTTCAGCGCTGGACTTTTCCACTTTTGTCGGTCGTATCGGCGTGGGCCGAATCAGTGCGGGCACGCTTAAAACCGGCCAGGATGTGCTGGTGATGTCCGGTGAAGATGGGCCGGTAGTCAAAGGCCGCGTGAACCAAGTGCTGACATTCCAGGGCTTAGACCGCGTGCAGGTGACCGAAGCGGGACCAGGCGAAATTGTGCTGATCAACGGCATTACCGATATCGGTATCGGCGTAACAGTCACCGATCCGCTGCGCCCGGCGCCCCTGCCTATGCTCAAGATTGATGAGCCCACGCTGATCATGAACTTTTGCGTCAACACTTCGCCATTGGCAGGGCGCGAAGGCAAATACGTGACAAGCCGCCAACTCTGGGATCGACTTCAAAAGGAATTGCAACACAACGTTGCGCTTCGCGTGAAAGAAACCGACGAAGAGGGTATCTTCGAAGTCGCCGGACGTGGCGAATTGCACCTGACCATTCTGTTGGAAAACATGCGTCGCGAAGGCTATGAGATGGCCGTGTCCAAACCCCGCGTAGTGTTTCGGGATGTGGATGGCGAACGCCATGAGCCTATCGAGCTGGTCACCGCCGACATTGAAGAGCAGCACCAGGGCGGTGTGATGCAAGCGCTGGGCGAGCGCAAAGGCGAGTTGGTAAACATGGAGCCCGACGGACGTGGACGCGTACGTTTGGAATACCGCATTCCAGCGCGCGGCCTGATCGGCTTTACCAATGAATTCATGAACTTGACCCGTGGGTCTGGATTGATTTCCAATATTTTCGACAGCTATGAGCCGCATAAAGGCGATATCGGTGGCCGCAAAAACGGCGTCTTGATCTCCATGGACGACGGCGAAATTTTCACCTACGCCCTGGGCAAGCTGGACGACCGGGGCCGCATGTTTGTGCGGGCCAACGATCCGGTGTATGAGGGCATGATTGTGGGCATCCACAACCGCGATAACGACCTGGTAGTCAATGCCACGCGGACCAAGCAATTGACGAACTTCCGGGTGTCCGGCAAAGAAGACGCTATCAAAATCACGCCCCCTATCGACTTGAATTTGGAGTACGGCGTGGAGTTCATTGAGGATGATGAGCTAGTCGAGATCACGCCCAAAAGCGTTCGCCTGCGCAAGCGCTTTTTGAAAGAGCACGAGCGCAAGAAAGCCAGCCGCGGCGCTTAGGTCGGACGGGGAATTTGGAGCCAGGCGATGTCTGAATTTCTGCTGATGGAAGAACGGGGTGGCGTGGGCCTGATCACGCTGTCGCGCCCCAAGGCCATGAATGCACTGAGCCTGGGCATGGTGCGTGGCCTAGCGGGCGCCTTGCGCCGCTGGAAAGACGATCCGACGATCCACGCCATCGCCATGCGGGGCAGTGATAAAAACGGGCCCTTCGGCAACTTTTGCGCTGGCGGAGATATCCGTTTCTTCCATGAAGTTGCAATGGCGGGTACGCCGGAATTGGAAGACTTCTTCACCGAAGAATATGCACTTAATTACCTGGCCCACCATCTGGGCAAGCCTTTGATTGCTTTTTTGGACGGTATCGTGTTCGGCGGCGGCATGGGCTTGTGCCAGGGTGCGACCCATCGCTTGGTTACCCAGCGCACCAAGATGGCTATGCCTGAAACCTTGATCGGTCTATTTGCCGATGTAGGTGGCGGTTATTTCTTGAGCCGTTGCCCAGGGGCGGCCGGGCAATGGCTAGCGCTAACCGGGCAGCACATGGATGCCGCGCAGGCCATCGCACTGAACCTTGCTGACCGCCATATCGAGGCTGCGCTCCAAACCGCCGCCTGGCATAACTTGCAAACTCTCGATTGGACAAAAGGCCAGGCCTTGGATACATGGCTCCAAGTCCATACCGTTGCCGAGCAAGCCGGCCCGGCGTATCCGGATATGCACGCCTGGGGCCTGATAAACCACCATTTTTCACATGCTACGGTAGCTGAGATTCTTCGCTCCTTGGATGCTGACCAGGACCCGTGGGCGCAGGAAACTGCCGCGGGATTGCGAAAACGTTCGCCCTTGATGCTGCACGTGGCACTGGAGCATGTGCGCCGTGCGCGCACCATGTCATTGGCCGATGACTTGCGTATGGAACGCGATATGGTGCGCCATTGCTTTCACAGCGCGCACCTAGGTCGCAGTGGGGCTGCCACCGACACCGTGGAAGGCATACGTGCGCTGGTGATCGACAAGGATCAAAGCCCCAAATGGAACCCTGCGCGGGTGCAAGATGTGACGCCGGATATGGTGGACCCTTTTTTCCAAAGCCCCTGGCCAGTTTTTGCGCATCCGCTCAAAGACTTGGCGTAGCGCCGAAATACGCTAGGCAGGCATGGACTGCTTTGTCGCCAATACGCTTAGCGGGGGAGCGCATCGTTCATCGCGGGGATGGCCCACAAGCGACTAACGGTGATGCACCTTCATCGCCCGCTCCACCTCGCGCTTGCCTTCGCGGTCTTTGATGGTGTCGCGTTTATCGTGCTCGGCCTTGCCTTTGGCCAGCGCAATATCGCACTTGATCTTGCCCGCTTTCCAATGCAAATTGATGGGCACCAAGGTATAGCCTTTTTGTTCGACTTTGCCGATCAATCGTTTGATCTCGGCTTTGTGCATCAGTAATTTACGCGTGCGCACCTTGTCCGGGCTGATATGGGTGGAGGCGGTGTTGAGCGGGTGAATTTGCAGGCCGATGATGAAGATCTCGCCGTTGCGTACCACCACATAACCATCGGTGAGCTGTACTTTGCCTTCGCGCAGGGATTTGACCTCCCAGCCTTCAAGCACCAGGCCCGCTTCAAATCGCTCTTCGAAAAAATAGTCGAATGCTGCCTTTTTGTTGTCGGCGATGCGGGCGGGGGTATCGGGTTTTTTGGCCATGGCGCTCGGGAGGAGGGGGCGGCGGAGCCAGGTAGCAGGCCCTGGGGCCTTCACTACAATCCGCGCGCAAGCCCCATTCTATGAAAACCGTTCACAAGTCTGTCCTGCTGTGGTACAGCCCAGCGCAAATGTACGCTCTGGTGACGGACGTTGCACGCTACCCGCAGTTCCTGCCCTGGTGCGACCGGGCCCAGGTTTTGCAGCAGGATGATACGGGCATGACTGCCGAAGTAGGTATCGCTTTTGGTGGCATTCACCAGAGTTTTACCACCCGCAACACCCACACTGCCCCCAGCCAGGTAGATATGCAATTGCTTAAAGGGCCGTTTTCCAATTTGGATGGGCAATGGCTTTTTTTACCCGTGGGTGATGGTTCGCAACAAGCCAGCAAAGTAGAGCTTTCATTGCACTATGGTTTTTCTAGCGCTACCCTGGGCGCTTTGGTGGGGCCGGTGTTTGACAAGATTGCCGCCACGCTGGTCGAAGCCTTTGTGAAACGCGCGCAGCAGGTCTATGGCGATGCCTGAGGACCCAGGCGCTCAAGGCGCAGGCCATGCGGCCACCGCGTCCATTTCGGTTGATGTGGTCTATTCACCCGGACCACGCTTAGTGCATCACCAAGCGGTGCAGTTGCCCGCAGGCGACCAGCTGGCGCAGGCCCTGTCTGCTATCGCCCAAGCGCTGGGCATCCCGGTCACAACACTAACAGTGCTGGAAGTGGGTATTTGGGGCCTTCGATGTCCGAAAGACCGGGTACTTTTGGCTGGCGACCGCATCGAGTTTTACCGTTCCCTGCGGGTGGACCCCAAAGTGGCCCGGCGCGAGCGTTTTGTCCGCCAGGGGGCCAAGGCCGCCGGCCTGTTCGCTAAAAGGCGGCCTGGCGCCAAAGCCGGTTACTAGTCTGCGCCACTGACGCTGCCCGTCAGGCGGCGCCAAGCCCACGAGTACAATCGATTTTTTGGAGCTTTGACATGCGCCTTCTCGGCAAAGCGCTCACCTTCGACGACGTGTTGTTGGTGCCGGCGTATTCCCAGGTCCTGCCCCGAGATACCTCGCTGGCGACCCGCGTTTCCCGCAACATCCTCCTGAACCTGCCGCTCGTGTCCGCCGCGATGGACACCGTGACGGAAGCCCGCCTGGCGATCGCCATCGCG
>JBBAPY010000120.1:0-8946 GCA_040400635.1 Rhodoferax sp. | reverse complement strand
CTGCTGGTTTTGCTGACGGGCTATCTGGCCATGCGTTCCCTGAAAAGCTGGGCCCGACCCTTTGGCTGGGTAGCCTTAGTCGGCATCGTGGGCCTCTCGGTTTTCGCTGGCCCACTGCGCTTTGTGGACGTGCCGTCTGGCGGGCGCTTACTAAGCTACCGTGAAGGAGTGATGGCCGCTGTCAGTGTGGTGGAAGACGCAGACGGCGTGGCGCGACTCCATATCAACAACCGCGTGCAGGAGGGCAGCAGTGCCAGTGGCCAGGTAGAGACCCGCCTTGCGCAACTGCCGCTATTGCTTCATCCTTCCCCACGAAGCGCTTTGTTCCTCGGTTACGGCACGGGTTATACGGCCAACGCCGCCGCCATGGACCCTAAAGTCAGGGTGAAAGCTGTCGAATTGCTGCCTGAAGTTATTGATGCAGCCGGTATCTTCGCCTTGAAGGTGGGTGCCCCCGCTTCGGCCAGCCCCGTGATGACTGTCGCCGCCGACGCGCGCCGATACGTCCAGTCCGCGACCGATCGCCACGACGTAATCGTGGCCGATCTTTTTCACCCCGCCAGAAGCGGCGCGGGCAGCCTGTATACCGTCGAACTTTTTTCCGCCGTGAAGTCCCGGCTGGCGCACGGCGGCGTGTTCTGTCAATGGTTGGCGCTGCACCAAATGGACATCGAGACGCTGCGCAGCATCGTCGCAGCGTATTTGAAGGTCTACCCCAACGCGGTTGCGGTACTTGCCAGCAACAGCCTGGACACGCCCGTCGTGGGATTGATTGCGCGACCTGATCAGCCCGCATGGCAAATTGAAGCTGTCCGCTCCCGCCTGTCTGGCCTAGCGCCATCCATGGCAAAAGCGCTGAAGCAGGCTAAGCTGGAGGATGAATTCGCGGTGCTGGGCAGCGTACTGGCCGGGCCCCAAGGCTTAGAAGCATTTTCGCGCGGTGCCACGGTAAACACCGATGACCTACCGGTGGTCACGCACAGGGCGCCGTGGGTGAGTTATTCGCCGCAAGAAACACCAAGAGATCGCTTGGCATCACTGATGCAGCAGCTCTCACCGCGTACCGAAGAGGTGCTTGGGGCCGGGCAGGAACAGGATGCGATGCGACTGGAGGCCTATTGGCAGGCGCGCGCGAAGTATCTGGCCTTCGGCATGGCTGTGCGTCCTGACGCTGACCCGCGGGTTATGCTTGATCAGTTGCGCCGGCCGCTGCTGGATATGGTCGCTATCAGCCCGGACTTTCGCCCGGCTGTGGAACCGCTGCTGGCCCTGGCTGAAGCGGTCCGGGAGACAGATCCCATGCTTTCAGCGCAGGTCAAATCTTCATTACAGTCTGCCCTTTCATCGCCGCCAACGCGGCCGCTTGCCACACCGCATGTCAATTTGCATTAATCGCCATGGAACAGCCCATTACCCATCCTTCTTCTTCCCCTTTTTGGTTACAGCGTGCCCTACGCGAACCGCTGACCCATTTCGTCGTGCTGGGCGCACTTATCTTTGCGGCTGATTATTTGATTCTGGCCCAGCGCGGCAATCCGCAAGAGATCGTGATCACGAAAGAAGCCTACGCGGAAGCCCGTGGCGCATTTATCGCGGGCATGAAGCGCGAGCCCTCCGATGCGGAACTGAAGGTACTCACGGACCGGTGGGTAGACAATGAAGTTTTGTACCGAGAGGGGCTGGCCCTGGGCATGGACAGGGGTGACCAGGCGATGAAGGATCGGGTGGTCTTCAAGGTTTTGACAGCCACCCAGTCTGGGCTGGCATTGCCGAAAATTGATGAGGCTGGCTTGCGTGCCTGGTTCGAATCGCGGCGCGACCAATATGACCTGCCAGCACGTTTCAGCTTTGAAGAAGCGGTGCTGACTGCCAGTGATGCGACGCCTGCGAAGCTGCAGAAGTTTGTGACCGCGTTGAACAGCCAGCAAGCGCCTGAAGTGGAAGCCAGTCTGCGTATCTTCAAGGACAGACCCAGACCCAACTTGGTTCAAAGCTACGGCGCGCCATTTGCCGACGCACTCGAAAAGCAGGCGATCGACAAGTGGGCGTTGCTCCAAAGCCAAGAGGGCTCTCATGCCGTGCGCCTGACTGCGGTGACGCCCGGGCGGGCAGTCGCTTACGACGAGATGAAAGAGCGTGTGTACACGGACTGGAAGGAGGTCACGTCCTCTCAGTTGACCAAGGCCGCCATACGTGAAATTGCCAAGAAGTACCGGATTCGCGACGAGGGGAAGAGTTCGTGATGGTTTCCCGAATAGGGCAGTTGCTCAAGCGCATGGTTTTCGCCATCGTGCTAATCGTTGGTGCCGCAGGAGTTTCCGCGCATGAGATGACCATGGCCGACCTTTCGCTGCGGGAGGTGGCACCAAAAGAGTTCGTTTGGGCCTGGGGAATACCGGGAAAAAATACGCCTGTCTCCCAGGATCTCACGCCGGTCTGGCCAGAAGGATGTGTCGGTGACGCAAAAACGGTGCGATGCGGCGAACGCGGACTGGCTGGGACCCTGTCGGTCGAAGGGATTGGTAAGAACTACTCGGCTGTGATTCTTCGAATCAACTGGCGCGATAGCCAGCAAAGTACCCACACTTTGAGCAAAAACCGGCCCGGGGTTCGGCTCTTCGGCGGCGCGCGCGATGCGCGCGATTCCATGGAAGTGGCGCAGACTTATGGCCTCCTGGGGTTGGAACATATTCTCAGCGGCATTGACCACCTGCTGTTTGTGCTGAGCCTGTTGTTTCTGGTCGGCTTGCGGCGCAGGTTGATCGGAACCGTGACATCGTTCACCCTGGCACACAGTCTGACATTGGCGGCCAGCGCACTGGGTGCACTCACGCTGCGGCCGCCACCCGTGGAGGCGGCCATCGCCTTGTCCATCGTACTGGTGAGCGCTGAAGCACTGAGCAACCGGGACACACTGACCCGGCGCTGGCCAGAAATCGTTGCCTTCCTGTTCGGGCTGGTGCATGGACTGGGCTTTGCCGGGGCGCTCAAAGAGATCGGACTGCCTGAACGCCATACATCTATTGCCCTGCTGACGTTTAACCTGGGAGTGGAAGCGGGGCAGTTGCTGGTGATTGCCCTGGCCTTGGCTCTGGTGCTGGCCACGCGTCGATTCAAAGGGGCAGCCATGGTGCGAAAGACCGCGCTGTACGCCATTGGCAGTGTCTCGGTGTTCTGGACCTTCTCGCGTTTGATGGCGATTGCCGCCTGAGTCACTATGGTCGAAGTTGTTGAACTTTTCCCCACCCCGGTGATGCGGGTGCCCGCTGTCCTCTCCTCGGATGCGGCAGGGGCGCTGGCGCAGCGGCTGGCCCAAGGCGCAAGGGTCGCCAATGACAGGTCTGAACGACTTTCGCACACACGCATCCTGGGGCCGGGCGATGACGCCGGGCTGGATGCAGTGGTCGAAAAAATCGGTCCCCACCTGCAGGCCTTCGGTCAGCTGCTGTTCGGTGAATCCTTGCGCTGGATAGTCAAGGAAATTTGGGTTAATGTCCTGCAAAACGGCGGCAGCCAGTCCCTTCACAACCATGCCAACTGTTTCGCTTCGGGCGTGCTTTATCTCACGCCGTCAGACCGCTCGGCCTGCACCACCTTTACGCGCGCGATGGGCGGCGGTGAATTCGCATTTCGTAATACCCATGCCGGGACCACAACGGGCCCTTTCAACGCCGAGAAATGGGTCGCGCCTCTGCCCGAACCTGGTGACCTCCTACTTTTTCCAAGCCACTTGCTGCACGAGGTCCCGGTTAATCAGGGTCAGGAGCGCATCACCTTGGCGTTCAATGCCGTCCCGCACCGCTTAGACGCCTGGGGTTATGCCCTTTCATTTCAGCCCTGAGCTGCAACAACCATCGATTTTTCATGACACTTTCATCGCATAAAAACAAACCAGCAAACAGATGGGCCGGCGTTTCCGGCGCATGGAGGTCCAGCAAGGTGTGGCGGGCGGTCGCAGCGATCATTTGCTGGTTTGCCATGGGAGCTGGTACGCCCTGCGCCGCAGAGGGTTTGACCTGTGAAACGCACGCTTCTAATTGGAAATGGCAAGAGTTCCGTTGCCCTCTAACCATCGACAAACAAGGGCAGCCAATGCTCTTCAAGGCGGATTTCTCGGGTAGTCACGACGATACGCGCTTGTCCATGACCCTTTCGCTTGACGGCGTGCCCCTCGCATGCAATCAAAAAAGCAAAACCTCTCTCATGGGCGAAGATGGCAGTGTCAGTCTTGAATGCCACTTTGCACTGGACGGCACCCCTGGCACAAAACGGATGCTTGGTGCAGTCATACAAATTTGGCACGCGCAGTTAGACGCAATCAAACTCAGTACGCCGTGATGTATCGCACAGTACACCGCGACACATAGCATTGGCGCCATTTGATTAATCTACTAGCTCGATAGCACTCTTGGTTTGCGCCTTGACCGGCGCCTCCGATGAATCCATTGACCCCTAAGAAATTGTTATTGACCTAATGGGCGGCTATTACCCCATTGCCGTCACACCGTGCCCACCACCTCCAACAAGCGATCCAAGCCCCCGTTGTTAATCGCCACCATCGCCTTCTCGCGCACCGCCGGTTTGGCGTGGTAGGCCACGGACAGGCCGGCTGCAGACATCATGGGCATGTCGTTGGCGCCGTCGCCCATGGCGATGGCTTGGGTGGGCGTGATGCCCATACTGGCGCAGGTGTGCAGCAGCATGCGGCGCTTTTCTTCGCCGTCGCAAATGTCGCCCCAGGTTTGCTCCACCAGGCGGCCGGTCAGCAGGCCGTCTTGCACTTCCAGCACGTTTGAGCGTGTCCAGTCGATGCCCAGCATGGCTTGCACCGCGTCGGTAAAAAACGTAAAGCCGCCCGATACCAGCAGGGTTTTCAGGCCTGCCGCTTTGCAGGCGCGTACCAGTTCGGCAGCGCCGGGGTTCAGCCGCAGGCGCTGGTCTAACACTTGTTGCATGTGTGTAACGCCGACGCCGCGCAATAGAGCCACACGCAGGCGCAGGCTGGCTTTGTAGTCGGCAATTTCGCCACGCATCGCCGCCTCGGTAATCGCCGCCACTTCGGCCTTGCGCCCGGCGGCATCGGCGATTTCGTCGATGCACTCAATGTTGATCAGGGTAGAGTCCATGTCAAAGGCAATCAGCTTGAAGTCAGACAGGCGCAGGGGGGCGACGATGCCTTGGAGGACCAGGCCGGGGGCGGTGGGGCGTGACATATTTTGTGTAGTTGGGGCGCCATGTAAGTGACGCGCAGGGCAGTAAAGTGGGTGCGGCTTTACGTTAGGCGCGCTGGCGGCGTGTCAAACCAGTTTTCGAGGCGCAGGCCCGGCACCCGTGCGAACTCTCGGGTGTTGCGGGTGACCAAAATCAAGTCATTGGCCATCGCAATGCCTGCAATCAATTGGTCCACCTTGCCGATGGGAAGGCCGGCGACTTCAAGCGTATGCCTCACCCACGCTGCCGCCTTGGCGCTTTTGTAGTCCATCGGCAAAACCTGATGGGCAGCGCGTGCTGCGTCCATTCCGTTCTTTTGGGCTGCCGGCTTCGTGGAACGCAGCAAGCCGTATTCAAGTTCGAACAGCACCACCGAGGCCAGCGCAATCTCGTGGGCAGGCACTTGTTGCAAATGGGCGGCCACATAGCCCTGCTGCTTAAAAAAATATATCAGCGTGTTGGTGTCCAACAGGTACATCACCATTCCTCACGCGGCAGATCGGGTACCTCGTTGGCGCGCAATTCCTCCGCTGTCGGAAAGTCCCGCCATATTTCTGCATCGTCAGCCATGTATTCAAAGTAGCCCAGTGGGTAGCCATTGCCGTCAACGGCAAGCGTCTGGTCTATAATTAGCTGGGACACCCAGGCACTGAGTGAGAGCTGCGCCGCAGCGGCACAGGCTTTGGCGCGCTTGATGGCGTCCTCATCCATATAAATCGTGACTTGGGACATAGTGGCCTCCAGATCGGTAAATTATTGGGTGTAAGTGCGGGCCAATTATATGGAGTATCGAACTCGGATCAGGCCGAAACCGTGGGCGTGACCCCCGCCGCCACCGGCTGCCCCAAGCTGCGCAGCACATCGCGCACCATTTGCGCCCGGGCTTTGGGCTCGGGCAGGTCGCGTTCTATGCGCAGTTTGTCATTGCCCGTCAGTTTGATGTGCTTGTTTTTTTGGATCAGCTCAATGATGCGCAGGGGCTCGATGGGCGCGTCTTTCTTGAAGCTGATGCTGATCAGGCCCGGCGCCGCATCCACTTTGGCTACCCCATAGGGCCTGGCCAGCACGCGCAGGCGGTGCACGTCGATAAGCGTCTGGCCTTGCGGCGGCAACTTACCGAAGCGGTCCACGATCTCTTCGGTCAGGCGGTCGATCTGGTCGCCGTGGTTGGCGGTGGCCAGTTTTTTGTAAAAACTCAGGCGCAAATGCACGTCGCCGCAATAGTCGTCGGGCAAGAGCGCGGGCGAGTGCAGATTGATCTCGGTGGCGGCGTTGAGCGGGTTCAGCAGGTCCGGCTCGATGCCCGCTTTGAGGCAGCGCACCGCTTCGGCCAGCATTTCGTTGTACAGCTGAAAGCCCACTTCCAGCATATTGCCGCTCTGGTTTTCGCCCAGCACTTCGCCGGCACCGCGTATCTCCAGGTCGTGCATGGCCAGGTAAAAGCCGCTGCCCAGTTCTTCCATTTGTTGAATCGCGTCCAGGCGCTGGCTGGCTTGTTTGGTCAGGCCTTCCAGGTCGGGCACCATCAGGTAGGCGTAGGCCTGGTGGTGGCTGCGTCCCACACGCCCGCGCAATTGGTGCAACTGCGCCAAACCAAATTTGTCGGTCCGGCTAATGACGATGGTGTTCGCCGTGGGCACATCAATGCCGGTTTCGATGATGGTGGAGCACAGCAGCAGGTTGTAGCGCTGGGCTACAAAGTCGCGCATCACCGCTTCGAGTTGGCGCTCGGGCATCTGGCCATGGGCTACCGCAATGCGCGCCTCGGGCAGCAGTTCTTCCAGCTTGGCGCGGCGGTTTTCAATGGTTTCCACTTCGTTGTGCAAAAAGTAAATTTGCCCGCCGCGTTTGAGCTCGCGCAGCACCGCTTCGCGGATCACACCATGGCCTTCACTGCGCACAAAGGTCTTGATAGCCAAGCGGCGCTGCGGCGCGGTGGCGATGACGGACAAGTCGCGCAAACCTTCTAGCGCCATGCCCATGGTGCGGGGGATGGGCGTGGCCGTC
The DNA here is from genome assembly GCA_040400635.1 of Rhodoferax sp. Taxonomy (GTDB): domain Bacteria; phylum Pseudomonadota; class Gammaproteobacteria; order Burkholderiales; family Burkholderiaceae_C; genus Allorhodoferax. The sequence goes on along the minus strand of JBBAPY010000120.1, from coordinate 1,728 downwards.
AGCGTCAGCACATCGACCTCGGCGCGCATGGCTTTCATGGCCTCTTTGTGGCGCACGCCAAAACGGTGTTCCTCGTCGATGATGAGCAGCCCCAGGTCTTTGAAGTGCGTATCAGCGCTGAGCAATTTATGCGTTCCCACCACGATGTCAATCGTGCCGTCGGCCACGCCTTTGAGCGAGGCGTTGACTTCCTTGCCCGAGCGAAAGCGGCTGATTTCCGCCACCTTGACGGGCCATTTGCTAAAACGGTCCACCAGGGTTTGGTAATGCTGTTCGGCCAGCAAAGTAGTGGGCGCCAATATGGCCACTTGCTTGCCACCGGTAATCGCAATAAAGGCGGCGCGCAAGGCCACCTCGGTTTTGCCAAAGCCCACATCGCCGCACACCAGCCGGTCCATCGGGCGCGGGCTGATCATGTCTTGAATCACCGCGTGGATGGCGGCGCGCTGGTCCGCGGTTTCTTCAAAGCCAAAGTCGTTGGCAAAGGTCTCGTAGTCTTGCGCCGAGTAGCGGAAGGCATGCCCTTCGCGCAGCGCGCGGCGGGCGTAGATATTGAGCAGTTCGGCCGCCGCATCGCGCACTTGCTCGGCGGCTTTGCGCTTGGCTTTTTCCCACTGGCCGCTGCCCAGGCGGTGCAGCGGTGCCTCTTCGGCGCTGACACCGGTATAGCGGCTGATCAGTTGCAACTGGCTGACCGGCACATACAGCGTGGCTTTATCGGCGTATTCCAGTTGCAAAAATTCCTGCTTGGCCGGCTCGCCCTGGGCGTCCACCTGGCCTAAGTCCATATTGACCAAACCCAGATAGCGCCCTATGCCATGCGAGGCATGGACCACCGGGTCGCCCACCTTGAGTTCGCTCAGGTCTTTGATCAGCGCTTCGACATCGCTGACTTGCTCTTGTTTTTTGCGGCGACGTGTGCTCGGGCCGGTGGCAAAGAGTTCGGTCTCGGTGACTAAATCTATGCCGCGCTCCAGCCAGCGAAACCCGGTGTTCAGCTGCGAGGTGGCAATGCCTAAGGCCTCGTCGCTGGCTAGGAATTCGTCCAGCGTGTCAAAAGCCGGTGGGTTCAAATGGCTGGCATGCAAAAAGTCCAGCAAGCTGCTCTGGCGGCCCGTGCTTTCGGCCAGCACTAGTACCCGCTGGCCTTGGCCCTTGGCCTCTGCGAGATGTGCTTTGAGTGCCAGCAGCGGATCATCCGCGCCGCGCTGGGCTGCGACCATGGGCATAGGCGCTAGTTCGGAAAACGCTGTCGCGTCCTGCGCATCGGTAGCGGCCGGGCGCAATGCCAGTTGCGCGTAACGGTTGGACTGCGCATAAAACTGTTCGCTGGACAAAAACAAAGCCTCGGGCGGCAGGGCCGGGCGTTCGGGGTCGGTTTGCACAATGCGGTAGCGGTCTTTGGTGTCTTGCCAAAAGCGCGCAAACGAAGCTTCTAAGTCGCCATGCAGCACCACCGTGGCCGCTTCGCCCAGGTAGTCAAATACCGTGGCCGTGTCCTCAAAAAACAAGGGCAGGTAATACTCGATACCGGCGGTGGCGACTCCGGCACCCATGTCTTTGTAGATGCGGCTTTTGGTGGGGTCGCCTTCCAGTAGTTCGCGCCAGCGGCTGCGAAATTTAGCGCGCGCCGGTTCGTCCATCGGGAACTCGCGCCCAGGCAGCAGGCGCACTTCGGGCACGGGGTACAGGCTGCGCTGGCTGTCGGGGTCAAAGGTGCGGATGCTG
>JBBAPY010000119.1:0-8978 GCA_040400635.1 Rhodoferax sp. | reverse complement strand
TTTGCGCGCCTCTTGCAAGCTGGAGGACACGCGCTGCACCAGCGCATTGTCGGGCGCGCCGACCGCTTGGATGCGGCTCCAGTATTTCACCGCCAGCGCAAAATCTTTGCGCTCAAAGGCGTCGGCGCCCGCCAGCGCCAGACCTTTGATGTGGTCCGGGTTGAGTTTGAGCGCGCGCGTGATCAAGGCCATGGGCTCACCTTGCAAACTGTGCTGGTTTTTGACCGCCAATGTGTCGGCGTAATCGACCAGCAAACCAGCGTCGTCTTTGCGCAGAGCAATTGCTTTTTGGTAGGCCGCCAGCGCGTCCTCGTTGCGCTGCATCACGCTGTAAGAGCGCGCCAGCATGGCCCACCCATCGGCATGGTTCGGGTTTTGCTGCATGCGCTCGGCCAGTTGCTCCACCATGGCAGCGACCTGGGCCTGGTCGGCACCGCCACCGGCGCCCTCCTCCTCGCTTTGCAGCGGATTGGCTGACCGGTTATAGGCATAGCCACCGATAGCCAGCACCAACACCAAGACCAGGAGGCCCGCCAGCAAAGCCCATGAGGGCTTGGCCGGCGCGGGGGCATCGACTGCGCTGTCGTGCAAGAGCATGTCCAACAAACGCCGCTCCAGGCTGGCGCGCTCTGCATCACGCTGGGCCGGACTGAGCGTACCTGCCGCATGTGCTTGCTCCAGATCGGCCAATTGGCGTTTAAAAGGGGCTAGCAAGGTGTGCAGCGCATCGGTCATGGTGTCTCTCAGGAAAGATGGGGGTCGCCGGAAGCGTCCTTGTCGTCGGGCTCAAAGGCCTCATCAGCCAAGCGGCTGCGGCGGCGTAAAACTACAAACAAAGTGCCCAGGCCCACTACGACCATAACCGCCGGCCCCATCCACAGCAATGCGGTCAGCGGTTTAAAAGGCGGACGGTAGAGCACAAAGTCACCGTAGCGCGCCGTCATGTAGTCAACCACCTGCTGCTCACTCTGGCCGTTTTGCAGCATCTCGCGCACCTGGCGGCGCAAGTCCACGGCCAGGTCAGCGTGCGAGGCGGCAATCGTTTCGTTTTGGCAGACCAGGCAGCGCAACTCGCTGGAAAGTTTCATGACCCGCGCTTCCAGGGCCGGGTTGTCGCTGGCGGGCAAGGCCTCTGCGGCGAAGGCCCCGCAGCAAGCCATTGCCCAGGCCAGGCTGATCAAAAGACGGCGAAATAGCTTGCGCATATCAGCTATTGAGTTGCTTGAGCAAGGGCTCAATCGTGTCACGCAACACCTCGGGCGTGAGGGGGCCAATTTGCTTGTAGCGTATAACGCCCTCGCGGTCTATGACAAAGGTTTCCGGCACGCCATAGACACCAAAATCGATGCCCACGCGCCCGTCACGGTCAGAAATAGAAGCGGTATAGGGATTGCCGAAATCGGCCAGCCATTTCATGCCTGCCGCGCGCTCGTCTTTGTAATTGAGGCCATAGATAGGCACTTTGGATTGCTTGGCATATTGCACCAGCAGCGGATGCTCCTGGCGGCAGGCCACGCACCACGAAGCCCAGACATTGAGCACCCACACCTGGCCGACCATATCGGCGCGGCTGATACGCTGCTCGGGCTGGTCCAGGCGGGGCAGGGAAAATTCGGGCGCCGGTTTACCAATCAAAGGCGAGGGCACTTCTTTGGGATTGAGGCTCAGGCCGGCACGAAGAAAATACAACAAAACCAGCAAGATGCCCATGGGCACCAGATAGCGTACGTGCTTCATCACTCGGACACCACCGCACGGCGGTAGCGCCTGTCGCTTACGGCCAGCAAACCACCCAGCGCCATGAACAGGCAACCAAACCAAATCCAGTCGATAAAAGGCTTGACATAGACCCGCACAATCCAGGCGCCGCCCTCGACCTGCTCACCCAGCGACACATACAAATCGCGCGTCAGGCCTGCATCAATTGCCGCCTCGGTCATGGGGTTTTGCTGCACACGGTAGATACGTTTTTCCGGGCGCAACTGCGCGATCGTATGGCCATCGCGCGTGACACGCATCTGCCCTTGCGCCGCCACGTAATTGGGGCCTTGCAATTCTTTGATGCCGTTGAATGTGAAGGTATAGCCACGTACCGTGGTGCTATCGCCCATGGACATCTTGACATCACTCTCTACCTCGTAGGCTTTGACCATGACCACACCGATGCAAAACACCGCAATACCCACATGCGCCAACATCATGCCCGCCAGCGCAAGCGGAATTTGGCGCAAACGGGCAGGCGCATTCGCCCAATCCACACCTTGGGGATGGACGCGTCCCCACAAGTCGGTCGCTACAGAGCCCACAATCCAATAGGCCATGACCAAGCCCAGGGTGGCAACCAGTCGTATCTCGCCGGCCAGCGCGCCCGTGATAACAGCACCGGCAATGGCCACGGCTGCAGCCCAGCGCAAACGCATGGCCAGCGCCGGCAGCTCGGCGTTTTTCCAGCGCGCCAGCGGGCCAATGCCCATAAGAAACACGGCGGGCGCCATCAGCGGCATAAACACCGCATCGAAATAAGGCGGGCCCACCGAAATCTTGCCCATGCCCAAGGCATCGATCACCAGCGGATACAAGGTACCCAGCATCACCGCCAGAGCAGCCACCACCAGTAAGACGTTGTTGCCCAACAAGGCCGATTCTTTAGACCACAGCCCGAAACGTTTGCCTATGCCGACCTGCGGCGCGCGCCAGGCATAGAGCGAAAAAGAACCCCCCAATACCACGGCCAAAAAGGCCAAGATGAACTGGCCGCGCGCCGGATCGGTAGCAAAAGCATGCACCGAGGACAGCACCCCCGAGCGCACCAGAAAAGTCCCGAGCAGCGAAAACGAAAAAGCCAGTATGGCCAGGAGCACCGTCCAGGACTTGAAACTGTTGCGCTTTTCCGTGACGGCCAGCGAATGGATCAAAGCCGTACCCAAAAGCCAGGGCATGAGAGAGGCGTTTTCCACCGGGTCCCAAAACCACCAACCACCCCAACCCAACTCGTAGTAAGCCCAAGCGCTACCGAGCGCGATGCCAATGGTCAAAAACATCCAAGCCACCGTAGTCCAAGGTCGGGTCCAGCGCGCCCAGGTCGCGTCCAAGGTGCCGCCAATCAGGGCTGCGATAGCAAACGCAAAGGCCACCGAAAACCCGACATAGCCCATGTAGAGCATGGGCGGATGAATCACCATGCCCGGGTCTTGCAATAAGGGATTGAGGTCCATGCCCTCGGACGGCACCGGGAACAAGCGCTCAAAAGGGTTGGAGGTCAGCAGCATAAAGAGCAAAAAGCCCACGGCCACCAAGCCCATGACCGCCAGAATACGCGCCGCCACCGCAGTAGGCAAATGACGGCTGAAGAGGGCCACGGCCACCGTCCAGAGCGCCAGCATTTGCACCCACAACAGCAACGAGCCCTCGTGCCCGCCCCAGACACCAGCGATGCGGTACTGCAAGGGCAAGGCGGTATTGGAGTGCGTAGCCACATAGCGTACCGAAAAATCATGGCTGACAAAGGAGGCCACCAAGCAACCAAAGGCCAGCGCAACAAAGAAAAACAACAGATAAGCGAGCGGACGCGCCAGTGCCATAAAGTCTGCACGCCCGGTCTGTGCCCCGACCAAGGGCACACTGCCCAGAACGAGCGCCAGGCCCAGTGCGAGCCAAAGCGAGAAGTGTCCGATTTCAGGGGTCATAGTCAGGGGCTGGTGACCACCGAGTTGGCGGTTTTGGCATTGCTCTTGGCCGCATTTTTTAAAGCCTCGGCGGCTTCGGGCGGCATGTAGTTTTCGTCATGCTTGGCCAGCACTTCTTTGGCCTGGAATACACCGTTTTCCAGCTTGCCCTGAGCGACGACGCCTTTGCCTTCTTTGAACAGGTCGGGCAATATCCCCGAAAACTGCACCGGTACGGTAGTAGCGGTATCGGTCACTTCAAAGCGCACCGCCACGCCCTCACGCTGCACGCTACCGGCAACCACCAAACCACCCAAACGGAAGGTGCGGCCCACCGGCGCCTCTTTGGCACTTATCTGCGAAGGGGAATAGAAAAAAACCAAATTACTCTGAAACGCGTTGAGCACCAAAGCGGTGGCACCACCCACCACTGCAAGAATGCCTAAGGCGATGGCAAAGCGTTTACGGCGTGGCGTCATGCGCGGTTTCCTGTTCCCATAATTCACGTGCGGTTTGCATACTGGCGCGCTGCCCGGCACGCGCCAGCCCGATTTCGAGCAACAAGCATATCAGCACAACGGCATAAGAGCCCCAGACATACAGGCCATAGCCGCCCATGGCCCAAAACGCATCCCAACTCTCCCAGATCATGCGACCACCTCCTGTACCCAGCGGGCATGGCGCTCGCGCTGCAAAATAATTCCGCGCACCCGGTACAAAGCCATGGCAATGCTATAGGCCCAAAAGGCTAAGGCCATGAGCAGCATAGCCCACAGCATGGTCTGCGCCATGCTCGAACCCTTGGTGACCGATACCGAAGCACCCTGGTGCAAAGTGTTCCACCACTTCACTGAAAAATAAATAATCGGCACGTTGACTGCGCCTACCAAGGCCAACAAGCCACCAGCGCGGTCAGCGCGGCGCGGGTCGTCGATCGCGCTCGTTAATGCGATGTAGCCCATATACAAAAAGAACAAAATTAATTCGGAGGTCAGCCGCGCATCCCACACCCACCAGGTGCCCCACATCGGTTTGCCCCAGAGCGCGCCGGTCCACAAGGACAAAAAGGTGAACATGGCGCCAGTCGGTGCCAGCGCCTGGGTCATCATGCCCGAGATACGTGTATTGAAAGTAAAGCCCAGAAAAGCCCAAAACGCTATGGCCAGGTAAATCACCATGGACATCCAAGACGCGGGCACATGGACAAAAATAATGCGGTAGCCCTCGCCCTGCTGAAAATCGGTGGGCGCGACAAAAAAGCCCAAGTACATGCCCGCAAGTGCCAAGACAGCTGCTACGGCAGCAAACCAAGGCCAGAGCCTGCCGGCAAGCGGATAAAAAGACTGCGGTGCAGCCCATTGAAACCAGCGAATTCTTAAATGTTCCATTTACTCAAGCGCTATGCGCAAAGCCAGGGCACAGGCCCACGGCCCGAAAAAACCGGCCAGCAGCAGCATGGCCATCAATATCGACATTTGCGCACCATACTCCAGTCCGCTGAGCTGGGCCTCCACGGCGCCTGAACCAAATACCAAGGCCGGAATATACAGAGGCAGCACCAACAAAGACAACAACACCTCGCCACCGCGCACCCCTAGCGTTAAAGCCGCACCCACCGCCCCGATAAACGAGAGCAAAGGCGTGCCCACCAGCAGGGACAGCAGCAAGACGCCCATCGTCGACGTATCCAGGCCAAACTGCAGCGCCAACAGCGGCGAGAGCAGCGTCAGCGGCAGGCCTGAGAGTAACCAGTGTGCTGTGACCTTAGCCGCCACCAACACCGGCAGCGGCGCTTGCGACAAAGCCATTTGCTCTAGCGAGCCATCCTGATAGTCCGGTGCGAACAAACGACCTAGCGACAATAAACTGGCCAGCATTGCCCCTACCCACAATATGCCCGGCGCGATTTTGCGCAGGGTGTCCGGCTCAGGCCCTATGGCAAGTGGAAACAAAGTGGCGACCACCACAAAAAAGAACACTGCCGTCAGCACCTCGCTTTTGCGACGCAGCGCCAGCCGCAGGTCGCGCTGCAAGACGGCCATAAATGCGCTCATGCGCCCAGGCGGTAGCTGCGGCTCCGCCCTCCGATGTCCACCGGCTGGTGGCTGGTGAATAACACCATGCCGGCGCGCTCTAGGTGCGCCGCCATGAAACCTGCGACCACATCCTGTGCCGGGCCGTCCAGCGCCACAAAGGGCTCGTCCAGCAACCACAGCGGCTGCGGCTGCAAGACCAGACGGGCCAAGGCCACGCGCCGCTTTTGCCCTTGGGACAGCACGCGAACCGGCAGTGCGGCGCGGCTGCCCAGACCCAAGCGCTGCAAGGCCGCTAAGGCCGCATCCCGCGCGACCGGCGTGCCGGCAATCGCGGCACCGGCTTGCAAGTTTTCTAGCGCATTGAGTTCTTCTTTGAGCGCCAGTTGGTGCCCCAGGTAGAGCAAATCTTGGTTGAGGCGGCAGGCGCTGCTGCCCAGCAATTGGCCTTGCCAGCGCACTTGCCCCTGAGCCGCAGGCGAGAAACCGGCCAAGATACGCAGCAAACTCGTCTTACCCACGCCGTTGCCACCCTCCAGGTGCAGGCACTCGCCGGGAGCCAAGTCAAAACCCACCCCGCGAAACAGGGTGTGGCCTGCGCGAACACAAGAAAGCTCAGCGACAGAAAGCATGCACGCGCAAATTATTCATCAGGATCCACGTATTCCTTGGGCAGGTGGTGGGCGATTCCCTTGTGGCAGTCGATACAGGTTTTACCCTCTTCTTTGGCCTTCATATGCTTTTTATAGGGCGTTTGTTTTTGCAAATCGGGGCTCATGGACTCAAAACTGTGGCAATTGCGGCATTCGCGCGAGCCATTGCTTTTCATGCGGTCCCACTCATGGGTTGCCAGCACCATGCGCTTGGCCTCGAATTTTTCCTTGGTATCGATGGTACCGGTAAGCTTACCCCATACCTCGCCGCTGGCCTGGGCCTTACGGATGATTTTATGCGTCCAGTCCTTGGGCACATGGCAGTCAGAACACACCGCCCGCACCCCGGTGCGGTTGGAATAATGGATGGTTTCCTTGTACTCCTGGTACACGTTGTCCCGCATTTCATGGCAGGTGGTGCAAAACTCTAGGGTATTGGTGGCCTCCATGGCGGTGTTAAAGCCGCCCCAGAAAATAATGCCGGCGATGAAGCCGACGAAGGATAGGGCCAATAGCGAATAGCGGGTACTGGGCCGGCTCAGCACCTTCCACCACCGTGCAAAGATGCCGCTTGTTTGTTCCATGAACTGTCTCCTGTTGGATAACGGGTAGACACCACAAGCCTGGGCTTGGGTGTCCGGACTTCGATTGCCCAGGCGTTAGAAGTTATAGAGGTAGCTGATGCCCACCACCTGCACCTCATAGCTAGGCGCAGTTTGATTGGTGGCGAGCATGGTGTTGGCCGTTTGCCCGTAGGCCAGGCCGTTGTAGAAGTAGTCGCTACTGGTCAGCTTTTGGTAGACATAGCCAAAGGCTAACTGGGTGTGCTTGTCCAGACGGTATGCGGCATTGAGCTTCAGCGCGAGTTGCTCTGCGCGTACATCGGGAAGCGCACCGCAGGAAAAGATCCGGGGATCGCTACACAACACGCCGCCTGTAGTCGCGGTGCTGTAATTGAGCGCAGTCGCGTAATTGGAGGAGCCCAACGAATATCCCAGGTCAGCCATCATTTCCAACTTGCCGCCCAGCAAGCCGCCTTGGCGCACATTCAGGCCCAAGGAATATTCATCGGTCTTGAGCACATTCGTCCAGGTGGCACCCGTCGGAATAGCCACCGCAGTCGCGCTAGCCGCACCAGCACCCTGTGCCAGCGAGCGCTGCTCGTCGGTTAAGTCACGCTGTTGGTATTGGCGTGAGGCATAGACCGCCACGGCACCGTTCTCTGCATAGTTGTAGGCGCTATCCAAATGCAATGCCCAGCTATTGCCGTTTTGAACGCCGTAGGTGGCCTCGTATTTGTCATCGGTATAGTGCATGCCTATACCCAGATTGAGCTTGTCGGAGGCCTGGAAATTGAAGCCCGCTTTAGCCATTTGCTGCGTCCTGCTGCCATCAAACGCGGGGTAAAAGCCCTGGTAATCGCCGCCGTTGAGCCCCTTGATGGTGCCCACTGTGGTGCCCGTATCGCCCCCACGTACGCCGATCATGGAAACAATCGCGTTAGGGTCCGACGTGGTCACGCGCTTGCTATAGGTATAGCCCGCATTGGTAGCCAAATCCTCGGTCGTTTGGGCGCGGTAAGTTGCACTGAGCTTGTCGTCCATGCTGGATGTCGCGACTACGCAATTGGTCCCGGCCAGGTAGTTGCTGCCGCCAGTGGCGTACTGATTGCACCAGCGTGACAGGTCTTCGCGGTTGTAAGCCAGGCGCACGCGTTGGGCCTTGTCGATGCGGTAATCACCGGCCAATTCCGCCTGGTTCTTCTTAATGCTCAGCGGGGTATTGGGGTAATAGGCAATGTTATTGGCGCCAATGGCCTGGAAGTTGTAAATCGACGAGGCGGTTTGGTTATCCCGGATGTCGTATTTGTAGCCCGCCGACAGGGTCAAGTCGCGGGTGGTTTGGTCGGTCAGCTTCAGATCGGCATGCTGCGTTACCACAAGTCCATCGAGCGAAGTCTTGGCATTACCCGCAGCGGTGCCGGTGTTGACGTACATAAACGCGTCTACGACAAAGGGGTCGTTTTGGGTATTACGCGCAGTCGATAGGGAGCCAGACAGCTTGGTGGTGGGTGTCAGTTTGTAGCCACCGCTCAAAGTCAGTTGGTGAAAGTCATTCCCCGGTGCGGTGCCCATGATCTGGCTATTGGCTGCGGTGGCAAAGGTAGTGAAGTTCACCCGGTCAAATCCATCGCGGAAAAATGAGCCGAAGTAAGTAGCACTCAAATTGGCCTTATCGCCGGTCCAGACCATCGCCAGATTAAAAGTATCGGTCTGGTATTGCGTCGGGTTGGGCAGAATGGACACCGCCTCGCCGGCCGGCGCCGTACCCGAGATGGCAAAAGCCGCCGCTCCAAAGGCCATCAGCTTGGCGCCGGTTTGTTCCAGGTGGTTGTAGTCAAACTTCAGGCCCAACCGTGAATTGATTTCCATGCCCGCACTGAGCGAGATATTTTTGCGCGTGCTGTCTATATCGGCGTTTTGGTAACTCGCCAGTTGCGCTGCTGAAAGCGTGGTGGTGTTACTGGCGAGTCCAAACCCAGGCAAAGTGAAGGTGTTGGATCCCACTGCGCCGGTGTAAGGGGTCTGATAACTGTCGGATAGCTTATGGCGCAGCGCATCGTAGTT
>JBBAPY010000118.1:0-9015 GCA_040400635.1 Rhodoferax sp. | reverse complement strand
TGGTGCGCGCCGCCCGCGCTCTGGCCGCTTGGCAGGGCGACACCGCCGTGACGCAAGCGCATTTGGAGCGCGTGGCGCCGCCGGCTCTGCGTCACCGTTTGCGGCGCAATCCGCTGGACGATGCGGGATCGTCCACTCGGGTCGAACGGGCGCTGGCCGAGTTGGCCGCTGCGCCGCAAAAATAACTTTTTGCCATGCAAGGCGACGCCGCCACGATTGCCGCCCTGTTTGCCGTTGACCCGGCAGGCCTGGGCGGTGTGGCCTTGCGCGCACCGGCCTGCGCAGCGCGCGATGAATGGCTGGTGCTTTTGCGCACCCTGTTGCCCGCAGAAAGTCCATTCAGGCGCGTGCCCTTGAACACCGGCGATACCGCCTTGCTAGGCGGCCTGGACCTAGGCGCCACGCTGCAAACGGGCCGCCCGGTGGCACTGCAAGGTTTGCTGGCACAGGCCGATGGCGGCGTGCTGGTGCTGGCCATGGCCGAGCGCATGACGGTGGGCGCGGCTGCGCGCTTTGGCAGTGTGCTCGACAGTGGCCAGGTGCTACTGCAACGCGACGGCCTGGACCGCGTGCTGCCCGCCCGCGTCGGCATGGTGGCGCTGGACGAAGGCGCTGATGCGGATGAGCAACTACCCGCCAGCCTGGCCGAGCGCCTGGCTTTTCATCTGCGCATGGACGGCCCAGTAGAGGACGAAGAAGGCCCGCAGTGGAGCGCCGACGAAGTGCTCTCTGCGCGCCAGCGTGTGGGTCGGGTGCAGATGGCGGCAGAGTCAGTGCAGGCCTTGTGCGCGGCGGCCATGGCGCTAGGCATTGATTCGCTGCGCGCCAGCCTGTTTGCTGCGCGCGCAGCCCGTGCAGCGGCCGCGCTGGCTGGGAGCGACACGGTGGAGGAAGAACACATTGCCGTGGCCGCGCGCCTGGTGCTGGCACCGCGCGCCACCCGCCTGCCCCCTGCGCCCGAGCAACAGGAAGCTGAGCCACCACAAGAGCAAGCAAGCCCACCCGAGCCAGCCGATAACCCGGCCCCGGGGCCGCCAGCCGAACCTCCAAAAGACGCACAAGACGACTCTAAGAACGAGGACAACGACGACGCGGACAGCCAGCCGCCAGACCCGCAAGAAATGGCCGAGCGCGTGCTCGAAGCGGCGCAAGCGGCCATACCCGCCGGCTTGCTCGCCAGCCTGAAGATAGGCGCTTTGCAGCGTGCCAAAACGCCCACTTCCGGCAGCGCAGGTGCCCTACAAAAAAATGCATTGCGGGGACGCCCCGTAGGCGCGCGCAAAGGCGAGCCGCGCGCGGGCCAACGCATCAATGTACTGGAGACTTTGCGCGCCGCTGCGCCCTGGCAAAGACTGCGTCGCAGCACCCTGGCGCCAGCATCGGTTATGGCGCCGCGCATCGTGGTGCGCAAAGAAGATTTCCATGTCACGCGCTTTCGCCAACTGGGGCAGACCACCACGGTGTTTGTGGTCGATGCTTCGGGCTCATCAGCGCTCAATCGGTTGGCCGAAGCCAAGGGCGCCGTGGAGTTGCTGCTGGCCGATTGCTATGTGCGGCGTGACAGCGTGGCGGTGCTGGCCTTTCGAGGCAAAGTTGCCGAGGTTTTGCTGCCACCCACGCGCTCGCTGGTACGCGCCAAACGCAGCCTGGCCGGTCTGCCCGGCGGCGGCGGCACACCGCTGGCTACCGCGATTGATGCAGCCGCCGCACTGGCCGGGCAAATTAAGCGCAAGGGCGAGACGCCTATCGTGGTGCTGCTGACCGATGGCAAAGCCAATATCGCCCGCGACGGCAGCCCGGGCCGTGGCTCCGCGGCCAGCGATGCAATGGCTGCTGCCGCGCAACTTCGCGCCACGGGCGTTAGCGCGCTGCTGGTGGACACTTCGCCCCAGCCCCAAAGCAGTGCCGAGCAACTGGCCGTTGCCATGGGCGCGCAGTACCTGGCCCTGCCCTACGGTGGCGCGCAGTCGCTCAACCAGGCGGTGCGCGCAGTCGCCGGGCGCAACTAAATTGGCGCGCGCTATTCCCCCACGCCAAGGCCTGGACTGGGAGCGCGATGGCGCCGATTGGCCGCTGCGCCAGTACTCGCGCTTTGTGGATACCCCGCGCTTACGCTGGCATGTGCAGTACGCGCCGCACGCTGATGCGCAAGCGCCTACGGTGCTGCTGCTGCATGGCACCGGCGCCTCCACGCATTCTTGGCGCGATGTCTTTGTACTGTTGGGCGCGCGCTACAGCGTATTAGCGCTGGACTTTCCGGGCCATGCGTTTAGCGCTATGCCAGCGCCCGCGCAGGTATCCACGCTGTTTTCCCTGCCGGGAATGGCTGCCGGGGTCGCCGAGTTGCTGGCGCAGATGGACATCCGGCCGCACACCATCGTTGGCCACTCGGCCGGGGCGGCGGTGGCTTGCATGCTGTCCTTGGACGGCCATGTTCAACCCCAGCGCATCGTCTCCCTCAATGGTGCGCTGCTGCCACTCGATGGCCTGGCCGGGCAGTTGTTTTCGCCCATGGCCAAGTTGCTGGCCAAAGCGCCTTTTGTGCCCGAGCTTTTTTCCTGGCAAGCAGGGCAACCCGCGGTGCTGCAAAGACTGCTGGACGGTACCGGCTCTCGCCTTGACGCGCAGGGCCGCGCGCTCTACCAAAAACTGATCGCCCAGCCCGCCCATGGCGCCGGCGCGCTGGCCATGATGGCGCATTGGGACTTGCACACTTTTTGGAGGCGGCTGCCAGCGCTAGGAACACCGCTGACGCTGATCGCAGGCGAACGGGACTTGATCGTTCCGCCCTCGGTGTCCGAGCGTGCTGCTACGTCACTCAAGCGACAGCCTCAGCCGCCCGTAAGCCGGCTCCCCGGCCTGGGCCACCTGGCCCATGAAGAGCAGCCGGACATCTTGGCGCAGAGTATTTTGCGCGCCATGGACTAAGCGCAAACCCCGCGCTTTCCCTCTGCCAGCGCACCGCAACTGGCTCCCCTTCTGATCGCTGCTGGGCCGACAACACTGGCCTGAATGAGCCATGTTTTTTTTCTTTCAAAAAAGTGCGTTAACGCGTAAACCCGCGTTGACAGCTTCGAAATAAGTGTCTATATTTGTTTACATCGAATAGTGACAAGCAAAGTTGTCACCAGCAAACCCGACCCGGCAACACCCAAGGAGACAGGCAATGAAGGCAATTACCCGTATCGAGCAATCTTTGGCCATGGCACTGGCAGCCGCCGAGGATGCCAGCTGCCCTCCCAAGCTGGCATCCGCAGTGCGTCATGCAGTATTTCCCGGCGGCGCGCGCATCCGCCCGCAGCTGTGCCTGGCCGTGGCCCATGCCTGTGGTCAGGACGACCCGGCCCTGAGCGAGGCGGCCGCAGTAGCCATTGAATTGCTGCACTGCGCCTCGCTGGTACACGACGACCTGCCCTGTTTTGACGACGCGCCCACCCGCCGTGGCCGCGCTTCGGTGCATTGGGCTTTCGGCCAACCCTTGGCCGTGCTGGCGGGCGATGCACTGATCGTGCTGGCCTTTCAAACCTTGGCCGCTGCCGCAGGCAAGTCGCCAGAGCGCTTGGCCGGGCTGTTAAAAATCATCGCTGGCGGCGTGGGCCTGCCTGGCGGCATCGTGGCCGGTCAGGCCTGGGAATCCGAGTCGCGCGTATCGCTGATGCAATACCAGCGCGCCAAAACCGGCGCCTTGTTTGTGGCCGCTACCTGCGCCGGTGCATTCAGCGCAGGGGCCGATCCGAGCCAGTGGCAGGCCTTGGGCGACTGCCTGGGTGAGGCATACCAAGTGGCAGACGACATCCGCGATGTGATGGGCCAGGCCGATTTGCTGGGTAAGCCGGTGGGCCAGGATGCGCAGCACGCGCGGCCCAATGCGATTGCCAACCTAGGCTTGTCTGGCGCAATTGAGCACTTTGAGTCCCTGATCCAAGCCGCCGCCGATTCCATTCCCGAAGGCCCCGCCGCGCAGGCCATGCGCGACCTGGTCTGGCAGGAATCCGAGCGACTGGTGCCGCGTGTGGCCTGCAACGCCTATCGCCAGGCGGCAACGCAAACCGTAGGCGCCTGATGTGCACCACGGCGCGCTAGACGGCACTTTTTAGGAACACCCCGGTATGAAGACATTAGACCTGGCCTCGCTACCCCAAGGGCCCGCCCGCACATCGCCCTGGGGCGACCGCTTGGGCGCGCTGATGGACCGCTGGTTGACCAGCGACGCCTTGTACCGCTGGAGCGTGTCCAACCCGCTGACACGCTGGATCACCCGCAGGCGCGCACGCCAGGTGTTTGACCTGATGGCCGGTTTTGTCTATTCGCAAGTGCTGCTGGCCTGTGTGCGCTTGCGCATTTTGGAAGCCGTGGCCCAGCAGCCGCGTAGCCTGGACGAGTTGGCCCAATGGACGCATTTACCGCCTGCGGGATTGCAGCGCCTCTTGCAATCGGCACTGGCTCTCGGCCTGCTGAATTTGCGCAGCCAAGGCCGCTACGGTCTGGGCCCCTTGGGTGCGCCGGTGGCCGGCCACGCGGGCATACGCGCCATGATCGAACACCACGCGGTGCTCTACCAGGACATGCAAGACCCGGTAGCCATGCTGCAAGGGCCAGGGCAGCCCGGCGCCATGGCGCAGTACTGGCCCTACACGCTAGACGAGGGTGCGCAAGCAGCGCAAGCAGCCCAGGCCGAACAAGCGCAGGCCGAAAAATATGCGCGCTATTCCAACCTGATGTCGGCCTCGCAACCCTTTGTGGTGGACGAGATATTGGCCAGCTACCGCTTTGACGCGCATCGCTGCGTGCTGGACGTGGGCGGCGGCCAGGGGACTTTTATGTCCCGTCTAGCGCTGCATGCCAAGCATCTGCAGGTCAAATTGTTTGACCTACCCGAAGTGGCGGCGCTGGCCCGTGCCAATTTTGCGCGCCAGGGCTTGGAATCGCGCAGCGAAGCGCATCCCGGCAGTTTCCTGAAAGACCCGCTGCCCCAGGGCGCCGACTTGGTGACCTTGATCCGCGTGGCCCATGACCACCCAGATGCCGACGTGCGCACTATCTTGGCCTCAATTTACCAGGCGCTGCCGCCGGGCGGCACCTTGCTGCTGTCCGAGCCTATGGCGCAAGAGCAGGGCGAGCTACCCCAGGGCGATGCTTATTTCCACTTTTACCTGCTGGCCATGGGCGCGGGTCGCTTGCGTACGCCGCGCGAGCTAATGGCCATGATGGCGGAGGCCGGGTTTGCGCATCTGGAGATCGTGCCCAACCCCATGCCCTTGCAAACGCAGATCCTGATTGGTCGTAAATGTCAGGGTTTACCCTCAAAATCGACTTCTTTTGTAAATATTAATTGACATTGACGTTTGTCAATGTAACGATACATCCATGCAAGCTAACGCGATTGTTTTCCAACAGCCCAAGGCCCTGGCTTTGAGCGGTCTGACGCTACCTGAAATGGGCGCGGGCGATGTGTTGGTCAAAGTAGAGTTCAGCGGTATCAGCACCGGTACCGAGCGCCTGTTGTGGGAAGGCACCATGCCCGCCTTCCCCGGCATGGGCTATCCGCTGGTGCCCGGCTATGAAACCGTGGGCCGCGTAGTGGCCGCCGGAGACCAAGCCACCGTAGAAGTGGGCACACGGGTTTATTTGCCCGGCTCCCAATGTTTTACCGACGCGCGCAATTTGTTTGGCGGCTCGGCCTCGCGCCTGGTGGTGCCCTCTGCTCGCGCCATGCCCATGGAAGAGTCTTTGGGTGAGCAAGGCATCTTGTTCGCACTGGCCGCTACCGCCTACCACGCGCACAGCGCCCCGGGCACCCGGCAACCAGACTTGATCGTCGGCCACGGCGTGCTGGGCCGCATGATTGCGCGCCTGGCCGTACTCGCCGGTCACACCCCTGTGGTCTGGGACACCAACCCGGCGCGGCGCGGCGGCGCAGTAGGTTACGAGGTGATTGATCCGTCTAGCGACACGCGGCGCAATTACCAATGCATATGCGATGTCAGCGGCGTGGGCTCCTTGCTCGATGAGCTGATCAGCCGCCTGGCCCCTGGAGGCGAAGTGGTACTGGCAGGCTTTTATGACGCGCCGCTGTCTTTTGTTTTTCCACCGGCCTTTATGCGCGAAGCGCGTATCCGTGTAGCAGCGCAATGGTCGCCTCCGGACTTGGCCGCTGTGATCGCATTGGCAGGCGATGGCCGCTTGTCCTTGGACGGCTTGATTACCCACCAACACGAAGCAACCCAGGCCGATGCGGCCTACCGCACCGCCTTTGGCGATGCCGATTGTTTAAAGATGGTTCTTGATTGGAGACAAATAGCATGAGCGCAAGCACAATTCCTGCAGTGGCCCCGGTAAATTTCATGCGCGATATTCTGCGCGCCGAAGCTGCGATAGAGCCAACGCCAGTCAGCACCAAAGAGGTGACCAAAGAGACTCAGATCATTGCCATTTACGGCAAAGGCGGCATTGGCAAAAGCTTCACGCTGGCCAACCTCAGCTACATGATGGCGCAGCAAGGAAAAAAAGTTTTGCTCATCGGTTGCGACCCGAAAAGCGACACCACCAGTTTGCTGTTTGGCGGCCGTGCCTGCCCCACGATTATCGAAACCTCGTCCAAGAAAAAACTGGCGGGTGAAGCCGTCGCCATTGGCGATGTTTGCTTTAAGCGCGATGGCGTGTACGCCATGGAACTGGGTGGTCCCGAAGTCGGTCGCGGCTGCGGCGGACGCGGCATCATCCACGGCTTTGAGCTCTTAGAAAAACTCGGCTTTCACGAGTGGGGATTTGACTATGTGTTGCTCGACTTTTTAGGCGATGTGGTGTGCGGCGGTTTCGGCCTGCCGATTGCCCGCGATATGTGCCAAAAAGTGATTGTGGTGGCTAGCAATGATTTGCAGTCGCTGTATGTGGCCAACAACGTCTGCTCCGCGGTGGAGTATTTCCGCAAGCTCGGCGGTAATGTGGGTGTGGCCGGTATGGTCATCAACCGCGACGACGGCACCGGCGAAGCGGCGCAGTTCGCTACCCTGGTCGGCATCCCCGTGTTGTCCACCATTCCAGCCAATGAAGACATCCGTAGAAAAAGTGCCAGCTACGAAATCATCGGCAGGCCCGACTCTGTGTGGGGCCCGATGTTTGCCGAGTTAGCAGAAAACGTGGGCACCTCGCAGCCGGTACGTCCCAAGCCGCTTACCCAAGACCAGTTGCTGAACCTGTTCGCAGCTTCGGCCGTGGGCCGCGATGTGGTCCTGGAACCAGCTACGCAATTTGATATGTGCGGGCGCACCGAAAACAACAAGCCCACCCTCGAAGTGGTCTACGACGAAGTTTGAACCCCAGGCGGCACTGATTCATGATCAAAACCATTCCAATCGTCAATGCAACAGCGCCAGCGGGCGTGAGCACTGCCATTGAAGGCGACGGCATGGGCTGCCACGCGGGTGGCGAAAAAATGCTGGCGGCAGCCAAAGCCTCGGGTAAGTCTGAAGTGCTGGCGCAGTACGCCAAAGACTATCCGATGGACCCCAAAGCCGGTCCGCACGACCAGCCACAAAGTATGTGCCCGGCCTTTGGTTCACTGCGCGTGGGTCTGCGCATGCGGCGCACCGCCACCATCCTGTCGGGTTCGGCCTGCTGCGTATACGGCCTGACATTTACCTCGCATTTTTACGGCGCTAAACGCAGCGTCGGCTATGTGCCCTTTAATTCCGAATCGCTGGTCACCGGCAAGCTGTTTGAAGACATTCGCGAAGCGGTGTACAAAGAAGCCGACCCGGCCAATTACGACGCCATTGTCATCATCAATTTGTGCGTGCCTACTGCAAGCGGTGTGCCGCTGCAATTGCTGCCCAAAGACATCAATGGCGTGCGCATCATCGGCATCGACGTGCCCGGCTTTGGTGTTCCCACGCATGCCGAGGCCAAAGACGTGCTGGCCGGCGCCATGCTGAAATTTGCCCGCGAAGAAGCGCTGGCCGGCCCGGTGCAAGCGCCGCGCACCGGACGCTCTGACAAACCCACGGTTACGCTGGTGGGTGAAATGTTCCCGGCCGACCCGGTGATCATTGGCCGCATGCTTGAACCCATGGGCCTGGCCGCTGGCCCGGTGGTGCCGACCCGCGAATGGCGCGAGCTCTATGCCGCGCTGGACTGCGCGGTCGTGGGGGCGATTCACCCGTTTTACACCGCCAGCATCCGCGAGTTTGAAGCCGCTGGACGGCCCATCGTGGGTTCGGCGCCGGTGGGCCATGACGGCACCGAAGCCTGGTTGCAAGCCATTGGCAATGCAGCCAATGTGCCGCAAGCGCAAATCGATATGGTGAAAAACATCATGCTGCCGGCCATCAAAGGTGGCCTGGCGCGCATGCCAATCAAAGGGCGTATCACGCTAAGCGGTTACGAAGGCTCCGAACTGCTGGTCGCGCGCTTGTTGGTAGAAAGCGGCGCTGACCTGCGCTACGTGGGCACCGCCTGCCCGCGCACGGTTTGGAGCGAGCCCGATTGCCAGTGGCTTGAAGCGCATGGCGTGCATGTGCAATACCGCGCCTCGCTAGAACAAGACCTGGCCGCCATGCATGAATGGAAGCCCGACTTGGCGATCGGCACGACGCCCGTCGTGCAAGCGGCTAAAGAGCTGAGCATCCCCGGCCTGTATTTCACCAACCTGATTTCCGCCCGTCCCTTGATGGGCCCGGCGGGTGCGGGTTCGTTGGCGCAGGTCATCAACGGGGCCATTGCCAATAAGCCGCGCTTTGACGAGATGAAAGCCTTTTTTGGCGAGGCCGGCACCGGCCATGCCACCGGTGTCTGGGAGAGCGCCCATGGCGTGCCGCAAGACCGGCCCGAATTCAAAGCCGAGACCCGCCGTCTGCTGGAAAAGCAGGCCAAGAAGCGTAAAGCGGAGGCCATGATATGAGCCAGACCCGCTTAAGTTTGCAGTTCGCTATTGCCACAGCGACCGCTGCGCGCACCGCGCGTTCGGAGGGCCAGCCATGCTAGTGCTAGACCACGATCGCGCCGGCGGCTACTGGG
>JBBAPY010000117.1:0-9220 GCA_040400635.1 Rhodoferax sp. | reverse complement strand
AAGCCAATGTGCGCCGAGGCGAGGAGTTGTTTGTGCGCTGGTTTTTTGACGAATTTTTGGCGCAAACCAAGGTAGATTGAAGCGCGCCGTTTGGCATTTTTGGCGAAGTTATTTCGCGAGTTACCATGACCTCAGAATTTTCCTGGCTCCGAATGCTCCGGTGGTCCGAAACAAGCCCACTGAGCTTATGTGCGCGATTCCGATGACCAAACCTACGAGGCGGGTGTCTACCGTAATTTTGGTGCGGGGTGAGTTAGTAAGGCAAACGCTTGCTAGCATCGCCACCAGCATGGCGGGGGCTGCGCCGATTATTTTGGGCGTGATAGGTCCCGTATTGGCTGGCGTACTGGCTCTGGCGGTTGCGCCCCTGCTGTATGCCGGAACCTTGCATTACCCGGATGGAGTGTTGATTTTTTCAGTGCATACGGCCCTCACTTGTATGCCCATATTTTTTCTCCGACATCGTGTGTTGCCTACCAGTTTCATGAACTGGGCTGCGGGGCAGCCCATTAGCCCACTTTATCGGCTGGCCGGGGACGTGCTTGCAGTTGCGATATGGGTCTCACCTCTTGCGGGCATCTACGCCATCTCCTCGCTTGTCTGGGCCTGGCAATGGCCGCCATGGCTGCGGTCGGCATGGCTCCCAGCCTTCACCATGGTTCTTGTGTCTTTGCTTTTCAATTGCATGTTTGGAATGCTGGTGCTGAACTGGCGATGGCGAGTCGATCGGTCTCGCCGCAAAGGTACGGCAAGGGGTGGCCCTCATTCATCTCGGATGGGATTGCAGGAGCCCCTGGGGTTCGGCTCAGGTCACTTGGTCATCGCTCGCTACTTGTTGTGGCTTCCTTACTGGCGGCAGAAGCCCGCAACCTGGCATCTGGGTCAGGTGGCCACAACTCTGCTTATCGGGGTGGGCTTGGTGTACTTGCTTTTGAACCATGACAAGTCACCCTGGCAAGCAGCCATTAGCCCGTCCATTGCAGTTTTCATTGTCTGCATTACCCTTTGGAGAGACGCAACAGTCCAACGCAGCCTGGCACACTTGCTGGTAGTTGTTAATGGGTGGCCTATCGAATTTGCACGACTGCGCTTGATAGCGAATGTGTGGGCGGTTTTACCTGCAATGACTGTTCCGGTCTTGGCGCTATTCGTGGGACAGGGATTCGGTGCGCCAGCATCGGACCGGGCCTCGCTTTGGTGGTTCGCTGTTGCCGCAGCAGCAGGCGCGCCTATGGTTGTGCTACTCACAAAAGTTCACACTCCGCAGCGCTGGGCGATGGCCTGCGTATGGGCGGGAACGCTGATTGTTTGCGGAGGAAGTTTATGAGTCGTGATTTACATGTCAACGCTAAAGATCTTTCATTCCGCATTGGCAACAGAATCGTTTTAGATGCATTGACCTTTAAACTTCACGCCGGTGTGAACTGGATTCGGGGCCAAAATGGAACCGGAAAAACGACGCTCCTCAAACTTTTGGCCGGGGCGCTCCAACCTAGCCGAGGAGATATGTACTGGGGCTCCGAGTCAATGGCAGGGTTGCAAAGCATCGAACGGCAAAAAATATTTTTTTTAGGTGATGATTTGCCCGACCTCCCCTGGCTAAGCGCAGGGGAACTCATAGAAGTCTACGGCTCGATATACCGTAATATCGACAACGCATTGCTTGACGTCCATCTGCGTGAGTTCAGACTTCAGGCTGTTCTAGACACGCCTATTGCGGCCCTTTCACTTGGCGAGCGCCACAAGTTACAGCTTTCTGTGGCCCTTGCGGTCAATGCCAGTTTATTGTTGCTGGACGAACCCCTGAATGCGCTGGATGCTGAGGCGGTAGCGCTAGTGCGCAATGAGTTAACGCGCCGTCACAAGCTCAAAAGACAGGTAATTGTGCTGACAAGCCACTCTGATCCCTGCATAGGTGCAAAGATATTTGATTTGAGCGGTGGGACGAACTCGCAGTTGCTAGTGCTCCATCCTTAGTCTCGGGTCTGATGATCAAACCCCTCTAAAGGGTGCTTGCGTCTAAAGGCTATGAAGGTGCGCCTCAGTAATGCGGCGGCGTAATCACCCAGATAACGCGCACCGGCACTTCGCCCGGGTTGGCGCAGCGGTGCACATCCGTGCTTTTGAAGGAAAAGCTATCGCCCTCGTGCAAGCGGAAATGGCGGCCTGAGACCCACAAATCCAAAGTGCCGGACAAGACGTAACCGGCCTCGGCGCCATCATGGAAATAGTCTTCGCTGTCCGAGCCCGGTTCGATGGTGCTGAGCAGCATTTCTAAGGGGCCGCTTAAATTGGGCGAGAGCAGTTCTTCTTGGATGCCCAAGCCGGTAAAGGACATGCGACGGCGGTGGGTGCTGCGTACCACCACGTCGCGCTCAGCCGGGTCGCCCTCGGTATTTTGCTGGAAGAACCAGTTCATGTGCACGCCCAGCGCGTCGCTGATGCGTTTGAGCACCGCAATCGGCAGGCGCGAATGGTTGCGCTCTAGCTGGCTGAGGTAGCCCACCGAGATACCGGCTTTTTCGGCGACTTCGCGCAGGGTCAGGTTCTTAACCAAGCGCAGTTCGCGCAATTGCTCGCCAATGGCCGCACCCGGGTCGATGTCGGCCAGCACCGCCAGCGATTCATCGTTGTCCTCAGGAAGCGCAAAGCGGGCTGTTTGAATGGCCATGTGTGTTTGTCTTTGTATCAGGTCTGATAGCTCAGCGCCGCTTACACCTTGATGCGCGCCGAGCTAGGGTCATACAAGGGAGCCAGCGAGGGCTGTGCGCTGTAGCGCACACCGGCGACTTCAATCTCGTATTTGCCTTGCAAAATTGCCTCAGGCGCTTCGCCCTGGGTTTGGCATTCCACATAGCCCATGCCCAGCGACTTGCCCAAGTGGTGACCGAACATGCCCGAGCTGATGCGCCCCACGATAGCGCCATCGCGGCAAATGGGTTCGTTGTGGTAGAGCAAAGGCGTGGCGTCATCCAAAGCAAACATGACCAAGCGGCGCGTGAGGCCTGCTTCTTTTTGTGCCTGCAAAGCTTCCAGGCCGATAAAGCCGCCTGGCTTTTTCATGGCGACGGCAAAGCCCAGCCCCGATTGCAGGGGCGTGTCTTCGTCGCTGATTTCGTGGCCCCAGTGGCGATAGCCTTTTTCCATGCGCAGCGAATTGAGCGCGTGGTAACCGGCCAGACGGCCTCCAACCGAAGGCGCGGCCTGCATCAACGCGTCAAACACGCCGGGCGCGCATTCGGTGGGGATGTACAACTCCCAGCCCAATTCGCCCACATAGGTAATGCGGCTAGCCCGCACACGGGCATAGCCCAGGTCGATGATTTGCGAGGTGCCGAAAGGAAAAGCCGAAGGGGACATGTCGGCTTCGGTCAATTGGCTGAGCAACTCACGCGAACGCGGGCCCATCACGCCGAGCACCGCCATGCTGGAAGACACATCAACGGCAGTGGCGCGCGCATCGGCGGGAATATTGCGCTGCAGCCACGAGAAATCGCGCGTTTGCGTGGCGGCGGCGGTGACGACCAGGTAGCGATCTAGCGCCTCACGCGTCACCGTCAAATCAGCCTCGATACCGCCGCGCTCATTGAGCCACTGCGTGTACACCACTTTGCCCACCGGCACCGACATATTGTTGGCGCTGATGCGGTTGAGCACCGCCTCGGCATCCGGGCCTTGCACCACAAATTTGGCAAACGAGGACTGGTCAAAAATGCCTACTGCATTGCGCACCGCTTGGTGCTCGGCGGCCGAGTAGTCAAACCAGTTTTGGCGGCCATAGCTGTATGCGTATTCGGCTTTGACGCCAGCGGGCGCGTACCAGTTGGGGCGCTCCCATCCGGCCGTTTCGCCAAAGCAGGCGCCCTGCGCGGCCAGGCGGTCGTGCAAGATGGAGCGGCGCACGCCGCGTGCCGTCTCGGGCTGGCGGAAGGGCCAGTGCATGGCGTAAAGCAAACCTAAGGATTCCACGGTGCGGTCGCGCAAATAGCTGCGGTTGCGCTGGAAGGGCATGACGCGGCGGATATCCACGTCCCACAAGTCCATGGGCGGATGGCCGTCCAGCATCCAGTCGGCCAGCACTTTGCCCGCGCCACCGGCGGACTGAATGCCAATGGAGTTAAAACCTGCGGCCACAAACAAATTGCGCACTTCGGGCGTTTCGCCCAGCAAATAGCGATCGTCCGGCGTGAAGCTTTCGGGGCCGTTAAAGAACAAATTGATACCGGTTTTTTCCAGCGCCGGGGTGCGGTGCATGGCAGCGGCCAGCAGCGGCTCGATGTGCTCCAAATCGTCGGGCAAGGATTCAAAGCTAAAGGTCTCGGGAATGCCTTTCATACCCCAGGGCTTGGCCACCGGCTCAAACCAACCGACCAGGAGCTTGCCCGCGTCTTCTTTGAAATAAGCGCAGCCGTCCGGATCGCGCAGCACCGGCAAATTGGAATGCAAGCCTTCCATCGGCTCGGTCACGATGTAGAAGTGTTCGGCGGCATGTAAAGGCACCGTGGTGCCGGCTTTGGCGCCGAGTTCATGCGCCCACATGCCGGCGCAGTTGACCACCATGTCGGCGCGAATCGTGCCGAACTCGGTGCGCACGCCCACCGCTTTGCCGTTTTCAATCAATATTTCTTGGGCCGCGCAATTTTCAAAAATGCGCGCGCCACGGCTTTTAGCGCCTTTGGCCAGCGCTTGCGTGGTGTCAATCGGGTTGGTACGTCCGTCTTTAGGCAAGAAAACGCCGCCTACCAAGTCGGACACCGTGACACCGGGCCACATACTGGCAATCTCTGAGGGCGTGAGGGTTTGCACTTCCAGCCCAAAGCACTTGGCCATGGAGGCGCCACGTTGAAGTTCCTCCAAGCGCGCCAGATTAGTCGCAATGGCAATCGAGCCGGTTTGCCGAAAGCCGGTGGCCTGCCCGGTTTCTTGCTCTAGCGATGCGTATAAATTGGTGGTGTACTGCGCCAGACGCGTCAGGTTATAGGTGGCGCGCAATTGGCCGACGAGTCCCGCTGCGTGCCAGGTGGTGCCGCAGGTGAGCTGCTTGCGCTCGAGCAGCACCACATCCCGGCACCCGCGCAATGTCAGGTGATACGCCAAGCTGCATCCGACGATGCCGCCGCCCACAATGACCACACTGGCCTGATTAGGTAGATTCATGCGACCTCCGCTAGTAAAAAAACTGTCGAAAATTATTTTAGTGTAAAAAATTCGCGCTAAATTTTAATTTTTATGCCTACAATCCAAAAAAATTCGCGTCAAGGAAGCATTGTGACCCTTGGCCTTTGGTGTGAGACCGTCTTCGGAGCTTGATTCATGACAGAACATGCGCGCGTCGTAGTAATTGGAGGTGGAGTGGTGGGCTGTAGCTGCCTGTACCACCTGGCCGCTTTAGGGGTGAAAGACGCCCTGCTTTTGGAACGCGACGAGTTGACCTCGGGCTCGACCTGGCATGCGGCGGGCAATCTGCCTACCTTTTCAAGCAGCTGGAGTATTTTGAAGCTGCAAAAGTATTCGGCTGCGCTGTACCGCAAGCTGGCCGCGTCGGCTGAAAACCCCATCAATTACCACCTGACGGGTTCGGTGCGCCTGGCCCATGGCCGCAAGCGCATGGACGAGTTCCACCATGTCAAAAGCATGGCCAAGGCCAATGGCCTGGAGTATGAAATCCTGTCGCCTTCGGACCTGAAAAACCGCTACCCGCTGATCGAAACCCACGACCTGCAAGGCGCGCTGTGGGACCCGCTCGATGGCGATATCGACCCTTCGCAATTGACGCAAGCCCTGGCCCGCGAAGCGCGGCTGCTAGGCGGCACCATCCGCCGCCACACCCGCGTTACCGCACTGGCGCAAAAGCCCAATGGCGAGTGGCTGGTCACTACCGACAAAGGCGAAATCACCGCCGAAATCATTGTCAACGCCGCAGGCTTTCGCGCGGGTGAAGTGATGGCCATGGTGGGCCGCCATTTGCCTATCGTCGTCATGTCGCACCAATACCTGGTGACCGAAGACGTGCCCGAGCTCACATCGCGCGGCGACGCGCGCTTGCCGCTGTTGCGCGACCCCGATACCTCGTATTACCTGCGCCAGGAACGCGAAGGATTCATCCTCGGGCCGTATGAATGGAAGGCCACGCCCATGTGGCTAGACGGCATGCCCGACGATTTCGCCAACCAACTGTGGAACGACGATTTCGAGCGCCTGGAAAAATACATTGAAGACGCCATGGCCCGCGTGCCTGCGTTGTCGCGCGCGGGCATCAAGCGCGGCGTGAACGGCCCCATCCCCTACTCGCCCGACGGCAATCCCTACATCGGCCCCGAGCCGGGTTTGCGCAACTTTTTCCATTGCAACACTTTCAGCTTTGGCATCACCCAAGGCGGCGGCGCTGGCAAAGCGCTGGCCGAATGGGTAGTGCACGGACAGACTGAGTGGGACTTGTGGTCGCTGGACCGTCGCCGCTACGGCGACTACGCCACCACCGAATACACCGTGGCCAAGGCCATCGAGGTGTACCAAAACGAATACGCATCGTCTTTCCCCTACGAAGAGCGGTCTGCGGGGCGCCCCTTGCGCACCTCGCCGCTGTATGAAACGCTTAAAGCCAAAGGCGCCCGCTTTGGCGCACGCGGCGGCTGGGAGCGTGCGGTGTACCTCGACCTAAAGGGCGACATCCCGCCAGACACCCATTCTTTCCGCCGCGAAAACGTATGGCATGGCGCGGTGGCCGAGGAAGTCAAAGCGGTGCGCGAGCGCGTGGGCATATTGGATTTGCCAGGCTTTACCAAATACGAACTCAAAGGCCCGGGCGCATCCAAGCACTTGGATTATTTGTCTTGCTCCAAACTGCCTTCGCAAGGCCGCGTGTCGCTGGCGTATGCGCTCACGCCCACCGGCAAACTGTGGAGTGAGTTCACCATCACACGCCTGGGCGAAGACCATTTCTACATCATCAGTGCAGCAATCGCCGCCACGCACGATATGGACTTGCTGCGCCAGGGCTTGCCCGAGGGCAGCCCGATTAGCGTGACCGATGTCACCGCCGATTTCGGTACCTTAATCATTGCCGGGCCCCGTGCGCGCGATGTGCTCGGCCAAGTCACCAAGGCGGATTTGTCCAATGCCGGTTTCCCCTGGCTGACGGCGCAATACATCGAGACTGCGGCTGGCCGCTGCCTGGCCATGCGCGTCAATTACGTGGGTGAACTGGGCTGGGAGTTGCATGCGCCGGTAGCCCAATTGCCCGCCTTGTACGCCGCCATCTGGGCTGCGGGCACGGCCCACGATATCCGCGACTTTGGCCTGTATGCGATGGACAGTTTGCGCGTAGACAAGTGCTACCGCGGCTGGAAGAGCGACTTGGAAAGTGGCTATACGCCTTTAGAGGCTTCGCTAGACCGTTTTGTGGATGTGAATAAGGCTGACTTCATCGGCAAAGCTGCACTGGTAGCCGAACATGCACGCGGCGCAGCGCAACGTTTTGTACCGCTGATTTTTGACGAGGATGGCGATGCCGAGAGCCCGTATTGCGCGCAAGTGTTTGACGGCGAACACAACGTGGGACTGACTACCTCGGGCGTGTGGAGCCACACCTTAAAGAAGAGCGTGGCCCTGGCCTATGTCAAAGCCGACAAGGCTACGCCCGGCACCAAGTTGCAAGTTAATGTGCTGGGCACCATGCGCAGCGCCACCGTGCACGCGGAGCCTTTGTACGACCCAAAAAATGAAAAGCTGCGCGCCTGAACCGCACCAGATTTGAGCCGTATTGGCTAAACATCGATCGACCGAATCACCGACATTTAACCGAGGTACCCCATGAGCGCAATTCTTGAGAAAACCAACCCCCGTGGCGGCGCCCGTGATGCGCGCCGCGCTGCGCGCTCTGCGCCTCTGCCCGACAGCCTGCGCCCGGTGCGCCCTGGCATGAGTGGCGGCGCTTACAAAGCCTTGAGCGATGCCGACGTGGTCAAAATCCACCACGCAGCTTTGGACGCACTGGAGAACATCGGCCTGGCCGACGCCCCAGAGAGCGGTATCGAGCTCATGACCAAAGCCGGTGCCAAACTCACCGACACGGGTCGGCTATTGTTCCCGCGCGCGCTGATTGAAGACACGGTAGCCAATGCCGCACGCCACTTTGTGCTGCACGGCCAAGACCCCAAGCACGATATGGAGCCCTGGGGTAGCAAGGTGTATTTCGGCACCGCAGGTGCTGCGGTGAGCATGGTGGACCCCTACACCGGCGACTACCGTGACTCCACCACCCAAGACCTGTACAACATCGCCCGCGTGGTGGACACACTGGAGCACATTCACTTTTTCCAGCGCTCGGTGGTCTGCCGCGACTTGGATTTGCCACGCGAGATGGACTTCAACACTACCTACGCCAGCGTCAGCGGTACCACCAAGCACGTGGGCTCGAGCTGGGTATCGCCCGAGCATCTAGAAGAAACACTCAAGATGCTGCACATCATCGCTGGCGGCGAAGACAAGTGGCGCGCGCGCCCCTTTGTCAGCCAGTCCAACTGCTTTGTCGTGCCGCCCATGAAGTTTGCCTACGACGCTTGCAAATGCCTGGAAGTGGCGGTGCGCGGCGGCATGCCAGTCTTGCTGCTCTCGGCAGGTCAGGCCGGCGCTACTGCGCCCGCCTCCTTGGCCACCGCGCTGGTGCAAGAAACGGCTGAATGCCTGGCCGGTCTGGTCTACGTCAATGCCATCAAGCCCAAGGCCCCGGCCATGTTTGGCACCTGGTGTTTTGTGTCGGACCTGCGCACCGGCGCGATGTCCGGCGGCAGCCCGGAGCAAGCGCTGCTGTCCGCCGCCAGCGCAC
The DNA here is from genome assembly GCA_040400635.1 of Rhodoferax sp. Classification (GTDB taxonomy): domain Bacteria; phylum Pseudomonadota; class Gammaproteobacteria; order Burkholderiales; family Burkholderiaceae_C; genus Allorhodoferax. Next base: position 393 of record JBBAPY010000117.1, on the reverse strand, counting down.
AAATGGCGCGCTTCTACGACCTGACCGGCGCCACCGCCTCTGGCATGTGTGACTCCAAACTGCCCGATGCACAAGCCGGATTTGAAAAGGCCTACAACCACGCGCTGGTGGGTAATGCCGGTGCCAACCTGATTTATGAATCCGCAGGTATGCTGGCCAGCCTCTTGGGCTTCTCGCTGGAAAGCCTGCTGATCGACAACGACATCATCGGCGCGGTGCAGCGCACGATTCGCGGCATTGAAGTGAATGACGAAACCTTGTCGCTGGATACCATCCGCGACGTTTGCCTGAACGGCCCCGGCCATTACCTGGGCGCACCGCAGACTTTGCAGCTGATGCAAAAAGACTATTTGTACCCGCTAGTTGCCAACCGCGCCAGCCCCAACCAATGGA
>JBBAPY010000116.1:0-9238 GCA_040400635.1 Rhodoferax sp. | reverse complement strand
GCCCGTTCTGCTTGGCTGGTGTGTGCAGAACGGGCTACAGAAAAGAATAGAAGCACCTAAACGGTATCTTTCGGTCCGCCCAGTAATCCGCGGTGTCGCGGAAGATATCGAGCAGCTGTTCGCGGGCCTCTTTGTCGAACTTGATGTTGGCAGGAATATGCTCCAACACCGCCACAAAACCGGGCTGAGGCCCTGATTTGTGCAGTGGATCGGTCATGTTGTCATACAAGGCGTCGAAGTTCTTGCTGGCATTGGCTGACAGCATGAACTGGGCGCCGATCATGTCCAAAACGTCTTGCTTGGTCTGGGCGCTTCCCAGATTGGCATATAGAAAATGCTGACCCAAATCTTGGGCCGCATCTTGCAAGTCCGACACGCGAAAAGCGCGTATCGATTGAACGATATTCGTTCTGACAGTTCGAAGTGGCGTGTCCATCCCCGATTCACTTTCTCAAAAAAAACAAAAACTCAGGGCACAATCTTGCGAAAACTCGCATAGTGATCGGCCGTGTAGTAACAAGCTTCAGGCATTGCCGCCGGTCCACCACACACAATTCTTCGGGGTCCGCGCTTGCGCTCCCCAGGGGTTCTGACGGTGTATTCCCGGTAAAAACCACGTTTTTGTGGCGGCAGCAAACGCTCCCGGTTACCGAAAATCACGCCGTCCTTATCAAAAGGGAATGGCCCACCTTTTCGAATGTTGCGGTAAGTCTCCAAGCCCTGTGCCGGCAATTCCTGCTCAGACATGCTGGCACCCGGGGCTGCGAAGTCCTGTTGTGTAGGTGCAGCAAAAGCTATCAGCAGACTGCTAATCAGCAGCAGGGACTTGGCAAGGCGGGACGCCAGCATCCGTCCCTTGGGAAAAGCTCGGCTTCCCCAGACAGGCTTCGACAACGAATTGGTCACCGAAAACACCTTAAAACCCAGTCAACAATCGAAAAAAACACCAAAAACCCTCAAACCGATTGTCTCTCATCTGGTGGGAAAAGGCAATAACCTAAACACCCTAAAGGCCAAAAATATCAGGGTTTGCACTTAAGGGCTTTTGCTAGGTGCTGAAAACTAGCCCCGGCGGGCTATTCTCTCCAAAATAGTCATCTATTAAATTAATAGATGACTATTGAGCCGGAATTTCTGGTTCCGAGTGCTCTGCTGGCATGGCGGCTGATGGCTTGGTTTGTGGGCCGCGCACCGCCGCATGCCCGCGAATGCTGACGAAAAAAGCATTTTCACCCCGCCCGGCTGCGGCATCCATCAAAGCGATAAGGGTCGCAAAGTGGACTTCGGTGGATTCTTGCTCCGTGCTGCCGAAACGGCATGCAAAGTCCCAGTAATCGCTCCCCTCGGGCAAGGGCGCGCGACGCTGGCGTGCCACGTATTTGCGCACCGTGTGCTTGCTGGCTTCCAGCCAGCGATCGCGTTGACGCCCGGGGAGATCTAATTGAAAACTTTGCTTCACGGGGGTACTCTTTTGTAAAAATAAGCCGCGCCCGGCGGACACGGCATGGACTTCAGCGGTTGGCGTTGGCATCGGCCACCGTCAGCGCCGTCATATTGACGATACGCCGCACGGTCGTGCTGGCGGTCAGCACATGCACTGGCTTGGCGGCGCCCAGCAAAACCGGTCCGATGGCAATATTGCCGCCGGCAGCGGTTTTGAGCAGGTTGTAGGCGATATTGGCTGCATCGATATTGGGCAAGACCAGCAAATTGGCATCGCCCAAGAGGGTGGAGTTGGGCATGAGCGCCAACCGCGCATTGCCGTCCAGCGCCACATCACCATGCATTTCGCCATCCACATCTAGCCATGGCGCGTCGCGGCGTAGGATTTCCAGGGTGTGGCGCATCTTGACCGCGCTAGGCTCATTGCTGCTGCCGAAATTGGAATGGCTGAGCAAGGCGGCCTTGGGCTTGAAGCCAAAGCGCATCATTTCTTCGGCCGCCATGATGGTGATGCGCGCCAACTCGGCGGCGTTGGGGTCGTAGTTGACATGCGTGTCCACCAAGAAGAGCTGACGTCCAGGCAGCATGAGCCCGTTCATACACGCATAAATGGGCACATCGCCGCTACCCCCCTGGCGTTTGCCAATGACCTGGTCGATATAGCCCAGGTGCAGGGCAGTGGTGCCCCAAGTGCCGCAAATCAAACCGTCCACATAGCCTTTGTGCAGCAGCATGGAGCCGATCAGTGTCAGGCGCCTGCGCATTTCAATTTTGGCCACCTGCACCGTCACGCCTTTGCGCTCGGTCATGCGGTGGTAGGTCTGCCAGAAGTCGCGGTAACGTTCGTCGCTTTCGACGTTGACCACGGCATAGTCATGGCCTTGCTGCAGGCGCAGGCCGAATTTTGCGACGCGCTCGGCGATGATGGCGGGGCGGCCTATGAGTGTGGGCATGGCAATGCCTTCATCGACAATGATTTGTACCGCACGCAGCACCCGCTCGTCTTCGCCTTCGGCAAAGGCGACGCGCTTTTTCAAACCGTTTTTCGCCGCCGCAAAAATCGGCTTCATGGTAGTGCCCGACGCATAGACAAAGCTTTGCAATTGCTCGCGGTAAGCCTGTAAATCTTCTACCGGGCGCAATGCCACGCCGCTGTCCGCCGCCGCCTTAGCCACCGCCGGCGCAATCTTGATCATCAGACGCGGATCAAAAGGCTTGGGAATCAGATACTCGGGGCCGAAAGCCAGTTGTTCGCCGGCATACGCAGCGGCCACGACTTCGCTTTGCTCAGCCTGTGCCAATTCGGCTATGGCATAAACCGCTGCGATTTCCATCTCTACGGTGATGGTGGATGCGCCAGCATCGAGCGCACCCCGAAAAATGTAGGGGAAACACAAAACGTTATTGACCTGGTTGGGGTAGTCGCTGCGCCCGGTGGCCATGATGGCGTCGTCGCGCACGGCTTTGACCTCTTCAGGCAGGATTTCAGGCGTGGGATTGGCCAGCGCAAAAATCAAAGGGCGCGGCGCCATGCTTTGCACCATGTCAGGCTTGAGCACGCCACCGGCCGATAAGCCCAGAAAAACATCGGCCCCCAGCATGACTTCGCTTAGCGTGCGGGCATCGGTTTTTTGCGCGAACTCGATCTTATCGGCGTCCATCAACTCGGTGCGGCCTTCGTAGACCACGCCAGCCAGATCCGTGACGTAAATGTTTTTACGGGGCACACCCAGCTTAACCAACAGGCTCAGGCAAGCCAGCGCGGCGGCACCCGCGCCAGAGGTGACGAGCTTGATGTCTTTGAGTTCTTTGCCCACTACCTTCAGGCCATTGAGCAGTGCCGCACCCACCACGATAGCGGTGCCATGCTGGTCATCGTGGAACACCGGTATCTTCATGCGCTCGCGCAGCTTGCGTTCGACGTAAAAACAATCCGGTGCTTTGATATCTTCCAGGTTGATGCCGCCAAAGGTGGGCTCCAGCGAGGCAATGATGTCCACCAGCTTATCCAGGTCGTGCTTTTCGTTGATCTCGATGTCAAACACATCGATACCGGCAAATTTTTTGAACAAAACTGCCTTGCCCTCCATCACCGGCTTGGCCGCGAGCGGACCGATGTCGCCCAGGCCGAGCACCGCTGTGCCGTTGGTGATGACCGCAACCAAATTGCCGCGGCTGGTGTACTTGAAAGCATTATTCGGATCTTTGACGATTTCCTCGCAGGGGGCCGCGACGCCGGGCGAATAGGCCAGCGCCAGGTCGTGCTGATTGATCAGTTGCGTGGTCGGCGCGATGGAAATTTTCCCCGGGTTGGGGTATCGGTGGTACTCAAGCGCGGCGCGGCGCAATTCGGCCCGCTTATCGGCGGCCTGCACATCGGCAGCGTTTGGGGGGGATGTGGGTGCGTCGTGGGCCATCGTGCTTCCTTGTGCGCCAACCGGCGTGCTTGCAGCCGGGGCGATCTGCCTGTGAGGGGGCCGATTGTAGTCAGGGGTGTTCGCTAGGCGAGGCTCCAAGGACCTAGCAGGGCAAGCCTTAGGCGGCCTGCCCATTGAAGAACTGGCCCCGTTGCTTTAGAGCACCGTGGTTTTCGCCAGCTCCATGCGCCTAGATGCTTGCTTGCCCGTCAACACAAAGCCGCGTTGATAACCCGCTTCGTCAACAAAACGCCAGGCTCCCCCGGCTCCATGCTCCAGGCCCTCGTCTTGCATCCACTGCCCGCTTTGGGCAGGATGGGGCGCCGCGACCACAATGGGCAGCGCCGGGGTTTTTACGGCCACCGGCATCAAGGGGAAAACCAGTTCCGTAGGCTGTCCGGCCAGCGTGGCAGCCAGGGCTTTGGCCGCGTTCATGATGGGCATGACATAGGGCAGCACACGCGCACCGGCGCTGGCGTATTGCGCGCAGTCACCTAAGGCATACACCCGGGCAGCACTGGTTTGCAAATACGCGTCCACCACGATGCCGCGCTCACAGGCGATGCCCGCCGCGCCGGCCAGCGCGGTATTGGCGCGCAAGCCCACAGCGCTGAGTACCGCATCCACCTGCAAACTGCTGCCGTCGGCCAAAGTAGCATGCAATCGCCCCGAGGAGGCATCTGCGTCCAGGCATTGCACGGTGGTACCCAAATGCCAGGCAAGGCCTTGGCCTTGTAAAGCCTCTTGCAACTGTTCGCCGGCTGCTGCGGGTAGCAGCAAGGCCAAGGGCCGGGGCGATGGATCGACCACGTGCACGCCATAGCCACCGATGAGCAAGTCGTTGGCGAATTCGCAGCCGATCAAACCGGCGCCTATGACCAAGACGGTTTTGGGGGCCGCCCCAAGCACTTGGTGGAAACGGGCCAAGTCTTGCAAATGGTTGACAGATTGGACCTGCGCCGCAGCGCTACCCGCCATAGGCAGGCGTATCGGGTCAGCGCCGGTGGCCAGTACCAGGTCGCCGTAGTGCAAGCTGCGCGCCTGACCCGTCGCATCGTCATACGTGAGCGTACGCGCAAGCGTATCGAGGCTGTGCACGCGGGTATGCGGTAGTAACTGCACTTGCAGGGTTTCGGCCATTTTGGCCGCCGGCGTAGTGACTAACTGATCCGACGAACGCTTTTGGGCCAGGGCGTTGGACAGCGTGGGCTTGGCATAAAAATCCGCGCTGTCGTTGCTAAGCATCACGATGCGGCGCTGGACATCGAGCTTGCGCAACTCACGCGCCACGGTCCAGGCGGCCAGGCCTGCGCCCACGATGACTAAGGGCAAGGCGTGCGGCGCAGCGTGTCCGGTGGCGGAGCCTTGCGTAGAAAGGTCGCTCACACCGGGACCAGTTCAAAGTCAGCTTTGGCGACGCCGCAATCGGGACAGGCCCAGCTGTCGGGCACATCAGACCACGCGGTGCCCGGCGCGATGCCGTCTTCAGGCCGGCCGGCTGCTTCGTCATACACAAATCCGCACACGATACATACATAGGTTTTCATAGGGTTTTCTCTTGGATCAACATTCATCAGGTTTGCGTTCTAGGCGGACTGCACCATCAGGCGGCTAATGTAGCCAAAACCGATTGGTAGTGCCGGGCATGGCGCTCTTCCACCTTGGCCAAGGCGGCAAAACGCTTTTGCGCTTTCTCTAAAGTGGCCCGGCGCGCTTGGGCTGCCCGTAAGGCTTGTGCAAAGGCCGCAGCGTGTTCCTTGCTTTCAGCGATTTGCCCGTCGATTTCATCCACGGCGGCGGCATGGCCTTCGTCCTCGGCCGTCTGGCGAAAGCCGGGGTACATCTCGCTGTATTCGTAGGTTTCGCCATCAATGGCGATCTGCAAGGCCTTGGCCGGCGTCATATCGGCTTTGGGATAGAGCAAGTCCAAATGGCTAAAAGCGTGCTGCACCTCTTGTGCGGCGGTTTCTTCAAAAGCGCGGGCGGTGGCGTCATCGCCCATTTCGCGCGCCACCTTGGCGAAATAGCGGTATTTGATGTGGGCCATAGATTCGCCGGCAAAAGCGGCTTCAAGGTTGGCGATAGTTTTCATCTCGGGACGGGCATTGGACATTGAAAGACTCCTTGTCATTGAACAGTATGCCGATTAAGGGATTCAATCGGTATGGTGGAAATCATAGCCAGGTTTAATAATTAAAGCCAATTGAAATTCCCTAAGCAATTGATAGCGTCTATCGCGATTGCGCAGATGTGCCCTTGGCTGGCTGGCGCCAGCCAAGGGCACTCAAAAGGAAGGTTTACAGCTTGAGTTCCAGCTTGGCTTGCAGATTCAGGTAGCTGGGCGCTGTGTTTTGCGAGGTATCAAGGCTTGGCAGGCCACTGGTTTGCGTTGAACGCAGGATGCCGCCACTCAGGTAATCACGCGCCAGCAGGTTGCTGGCAGACAGGCGCAATTGGGCGCTCGGGCTCAACACCCACAGGGCGGAGGCATCGAGCACCCATTTATCGCTCTGCCAAATCTCACGGTCATCAGCCAGGCGGGTGGTGTAGCCAGGCGTCCAGTTGACATTGCCACTCAGGCGCAATGGCAGGCCGCTTAGGCGGTAGTCTGCGCCCAGGTTCAGCGTGCCATCCGGTTGCTGCTCCAAGCGGTTGTTGGGGCCGCTTAACGAAGTCAGGCGCGACTGCAAGAGGCTCATATTGGCGCGCAGGTCCACTGCGGGTGCATCAAGATAGATTTCACGCAAGCGAAATTTCGCTTCCAATTCCAAGCCGCTGGTGATCGCACTGCCCACGTTTTGCATACGCGAAACCCAACGCGGCACATCTGCCCAGGGCACCGTTTCAAGCGCTGTTTGTGAGCGCATTAAATTGTCAATCTGGCGCACAAACACATTGGCACTGAGCAAGCCCCCACTGGGCAAATAGTGTTCGTAGGCAGTGTCTATGCCCATGGCTAATTCGGGTTGCAGATCCGGGTTGCCAGCGCTATCCGGATGCAGGGCGCTGTTGGCGCCGCGATCCGGGAAAAAGGCGTTGATGGTCGGTCGTGCAATCAGTCGCCCCAGATCGGGCGAGCGGTAACTGCGCGTCAGGCTGACGCGGATTTGGTCTTTGGAGGCCAGCTCGGGCCGCCACACGGCGTGCAACAAGGGCGTGAGCACCGAACTCTGGTTACTTACCGTGCCTTGGCCCTGAGCGGCTGAACCACTGGTATGGATGCTTTCCCAGCGCAGGCCCGCATGGGCAGCCCAGTGCGGGTCAATATCCCATTCGTCCTGCGTGTACACGGCCAAGCGTCGGCTGCTTGCGGACAAGTCACCGTCGAGTTCGCCCAGCGGACTTTGGCCGTCTCGCAAGCTGCTGGCGCTTTGATCGCGCTGGTTCATCTCCAGCTCCAGGCCGCTGACTAAGCTGTGTTTTTCAGCCATCAGCAAAGAATATTTGGCGCTGCTATTCCAGGTGCTATCGGTTTGCGCCGAGTCCTGTGACAAGGGCAGCCTGCCATTGGCGCCCCCGCTTTGCAAAGTGTTGGCACTATTGTTCCACGTGCTGCGGCCCAGGTTGTTATTGAGCAAGAGACGCGCGCCATCGTCCAGGCGGCGGCTCCAGCTCGTGCCCAGTCGCAGCATGGCAAAGCGGTTGTCGCTGGCCGTATCGCTCAATGCATAGGGCAAAACCCCGCCGCTCTGGCTGAGTGTGTTGCTGGACTGGCCCTGGTTGTGGCTCATGATCAACATAGGCATAAGCACCAGGCCGTCGCTGCCCGTGCCGCCCCATTGCCATCTCCCATTGGCATGCAGCATGTCGCGCTGGCTTTGCGCGCGCACCACTTCCTTGATGGTTTGCAAAACCGTGGGGACCTCGGGCCGGACCAAACTTTCGGTCACCGTGGTTTTGCTTTCATCGTTAGCGCGCTCCATGCGCGCGGCAGACAAAGTCAGGCTGTAGGACATGCCATCCACGGTATCGCTACGCGACCAGGAGGCGCCCGGCGCCACTTTGCCGTTCTCCAGGCTGGCGCCCACACTCAGGTTGTTGAGGTATTTGACATAGCCGCCACGCGTGATGATATTGATGGTGCCAGCGATCGCACGCGCGCCGGTCTCGGCGGTAGGGGCGCGCATGATTTCGATGCGCTCAACCTGCTCGGGCGAGATGTCCTCCAGAGAAAAGCCTCGCGGCGCGCGTTCGCCGTCTATCATGATTTGCGTATAACCACTGCCCAGACCCCGCATGGCCGGCGGCCCGCCCCGCCCTGGCCTGCCACTGCTGACAATGCCTGGTAAGCGCTTGAGCAATTCGCCCATGGAGCTGTCGCCATAGCGCTCGATCTCTTCGCGGCCGACCACGATTTTTGCGGCGGTGGACAAGCGCCGCGTATCGCTCTCCAGATTGGCGCGGATTTCCACCGGCTTGAGCACATTGTCCGACTGCTGCGGTTTACCAAGCGCAGGCGCGGGCGCCGGACTGCTCTGCAGCACTCCGGTGGCTTGCGCGGCTGCGGCGGGTGCTGTCGGGGCCGGATTTTGCGGCAGCTCCTGCGCACCCACGGGCGTTGCCAGCATGGCCAGCAAGCCAAAACACCAACGGTATGGTTTGCGTGTCATGGTCTAGGCGCGCATTAAAGCTTCGATGGCATCGGCATCGACGGGCACGCCACGGCTGATCAACTCGCAACCTTGTTCGGTCACGATGGCGTCGTCCTCAATGCGGATACCGATGTGGTGGAACTGCTCCGGCACACCGGGTGCCGGTCGCACATAAATGCCCGGCTCAATCGTCAACACCATGCCCGGGCGCAAGATGCGCGCAGGCCGGTCCACAATGGCTTGGCCGGTGAGGGCATCCTTGCGCACGCTGGTGTGGCCCAATTCCGAAGGCTCGGTATATGCGCCGCAGTCGTGCACATCGCGTCCCAGCCAGTGGCCGGTGCGGTGCATGTAAAACTGGAAATAGGCGCGCTTTTCAATCACGTCCTGCACGGTTCCTACTTTGTCTTTATCGAGTAAGCCCACATCGAGCATACCCTGGGCCAGCACCGCCACGCTGGCCTCGTGCGGATCGGTAAAGCGCGCGCCAGCATGGGTTGCAGCAATCGCCGCGACTTGCGAAGCTAGCACCAGCTCGTAGAGCGCGCGCTGCGGTCCGGTAAAGCTGCCGTTGGCCGGAAAAGTGCGGGTGATGTCCGAGGCATAGCCATCGAGCTCGCAACCGGCATCGATCAAGACCAGTTCGCCAGCCCGCACCAGTGCGGTATCGGCCCGGTAGTGCAAGACGCAGGCATTGGCTCCGGCCGCCACGATAGAGGTATAGGCCGGCGACTGTGCGCCATGGCGACGGAACTCGTGCAATAACTCGGCCTCCAGGTGGTATTC
>JBBAPY010000115.1:0-9262 GCA_040400635.1 Rhodoferax sp. | reverse complement strand
ACATCGCAAGGATCCGTAAAAATGAAATTTGTAGTCAGGGAAGTTCGATACGCCTGCGCCAGCGCGGGCTTGGTGATAGCGGCTCTGTTGGGCTCGGTGCAGGCGATAGCGCAAACGGACGCGCCTGCTGCTACGGCAGTAGCAGCGGTGGCCGCTGTAGCGACCTCCAACCCCTACGGCTTAGAAGCCCTGTGGGCGAGCTCAGACCTGGTGACCAAAGTGGTCTTGCTGCTGCTGGTGATCATGAGCATGGGCAGCTGGTACATCATGATTGTCAAAGTGCTTGAGCAAAGCAAGATGGGCCGCCAAGGCAAAGACGCCCAAGCCTTTTGGAGCGCCAAGACAGTGGCCGAAGGCACCAAGGCGCTTTCCGAGGACAGCCCCTACCGCTTCTTGGCCGATGCCGCTGGCACGGCAGTGAGCAAACACCACGGCCTGATGGGCCATATTCCACTCAACGACTGGGTCGCCATGGCCATCCAGCGCGCCGTGGACCGGGTCCAAGGCAATACCCAAAACGGCCTGGCCTTTTTGGCCACCGTGGGTTCCACCTCCCCCTTTGTCGGCTTGTTTGGTACGGTTTGGGGTATTTACCACGCCCTCACCGCCATCGGCATTTCCGGCCAAGCCTCGATTGACAAAGTGGCCGGCCCCGTGGGCGAGGCGCTGATCATGACGGCTATTGGCCTGGCCGTGGCCGTGCCTGCGGTGCTGGCCTACAACTGGCTGGTGCGCCGCAACAAAGCCGTGATGGACCAGGTGCGCACCTTTGGCAACGACCTGCACGCCGTGGTGCTGGGCACCATCAAGAACTAAAGCCGGCACCTTCCCTGTAGGAACTGCACTATGGCTATGAACGTGGGCCCCAGCCCGGACGGCGACGACGCGGTCATCTCCACCATCAACACCACGCCGCTGGTCGATGTGATGCTGGTCTTGCTGATCATCTTCTTGATCACCATTCCGGTGGTGACCACTGCCATCCCGGTGGCCCTGCCCAAAGAGCGCATTGAGGTGCGCGAGACCAAGCCGGAGAACGTGATCATCTCGGTGGATGCGCAAAGCAACATCTTTTGGTACGAGGCACGCGTGAACAACGTAGAGGCGCTGACCGACAAGCTCAAGAAAGTGGCCACCAAAAAGCCCCAGCCCGAGGTGCAAATCCGTGGTGACATGAGCGCACGCTACGAAGGCGTGGGCAAGGTGCTGCTGGCCTGCCAGCGCGCAGGCATCGTCAAGGTGGCCTTTATCACCGAACCGCCTCCCCTGAACTAAAGCGCAGCAGGACACCCCCGCCATGGCCATGAACATTGGAAACAGCAGCGCAAGCGACGAGCCCGAGGTGATGATGGAGATCAACACCACGCCGCTGATTGACGTGATGCTGGTTTTGCTGGTGATGCTGATCATCACCATTCCCATCCAGCTGCATGCGGTGAACCTGGAGATGCCGGTGGGCGCGCCTCCGAATCAGCAAAAAATGGAAAAGATCCAGATCGATATTGACGCGGCCAGCGTGGTCTATTGGAACGGCGTGGCCGTCTCGGGCGTCGAGCTAGAGCAAAAGATGGAGTCCATCGGTCAATGGGCTGCGCAGCCGGAGGTGCATGTGCGCCCCAATAAGGATGCGCGCTATGCGGTGTTTGCCAATGTGCTCTCGGGCAGCAAGCGCCACGGGCTGACCAAGATTGCCGTGATCGGCGCGGAGCAGTTTGTCCAATGAGCGCACTCGGTGACATGGCAAGCGCAGGGCCTGGTGCCAACAGCAACTCGCCTTATGGTTTCGGGCAGCAAGACAATAGCCGCCGGCTCAAGGGCATTGCCTTTGTCATTGCCGTGCATCTGGTGGTGGGCTATGTGCTCATCTCCGGTCTGGGACGCCAAGGCTTGGCGCTGTTGAAAAAGCCCCTGGAAGCGGTGATCATCCAGGAGGTGATCATCCCCCCGCCCCCGCCTCCCCCGCCGCCCAAGAAAATAGAGCCTCCGCCCGAGATGCCCAAGGTGCAGGCGCCGCCGCCACCTTTTGTGCCGCCACCGGATGTGCCACCACCGGCGACCAGCACTGCGCCGGCGATTCAGTCGGTAGCCACACCCCCGCCCACGCCGCATGTGATTGCGCCGCCGCCACCTCCTGCGCCGCCGGCGCCTGCACCTGCGCCACCACCTCCTGCGCCTAAGACCATTGGCGTCTTATGCCCGACGCAGGTTGCACCCGAGATGCCCAGGCGCGCGCTGCAAGACGGCACGCAAGGCGTGGTCAAGGCGCAGATCGTGCTCAAAGGGGGCGTGGTGCAGGATGTCACTATCCTGGCCGGCCCGCGGGTGTTTCACCCCGCAGTGAAAGCGGCCATCATGCAGTACAAGTGTGTGGCCGATGGCGCAGGCGCTGAAGTGACCGTGACGCAGGAATTTAATTTCAAAATTGACTAGTGACCTTCATGGGCTCCGGCACCTAAGCGCAAAAGCCTTGCACTAGTTGGACTCGCGCCGCTTGCCCAATTGCCTGCGCAGCAAATCTACCTGGCCACTAATGGCTTCGGCATCGACCACGTCGTTGGCATTGACGACGTAGCACTCCAGATCTGCCAGGGCTTCACCGTGGTTGCCCAGCATCGCATGGGCCAGACCGCGGTCGCGGTACTCGGACCAGGCCTCGGGCGTCAACACAACCAAGCGCTCTTGCACTGCCAGCCATTGGCTGCCATGTTTTTGACTGCGGAAAATTTCTTTCAGGTTACGCAGCATGCGCGTCAAGATGTCGCGCGGTGGCGAGGCTTGCAAGTACAGGCCTAGCGGCACGTCAAAGTCCGCCCCGTGCTTGCCGCCTAGCCGGTAGGGCTCTAGCATTTCTTTGAGCTCTTCCCGGCTGAAGGACCGGCCGTTCATCGGGTCGATGACGGCTTGGCCTGCTGGTAGCTGAACCTTAATCAAAAAATGGCCGGGAAAGCTGACGCCTTTGGCCTCCAGCCCTACGCCTTGCGCCAATTCCAGCCAAATCACCGCCAGCGATATAGGGATGCCGCGCCGCGACTCCATCACCTGGTGCACATAGCTGTTGTCTGGCGCGTAGTAGTCGTTCAGGTTGCCGGCAAAACCCAGCTCTTGGTAAAAAAAACGGTTGAGTACCAGCAAGCGGGCCATACCGGCAGCGTCGGCAGGCAGGCGTTTGCGCAGGCGCATTAGCCATTGATCCATGCGCGAGAGCGCCGCTTGGACGTCCAAATCGGCATCGCGCATATGGCCCAAAGCGGCAGCGGCTTCAAACAGAGGAAAACCGCCGTCGCTGTGCACCAGAGAACCGAAATACGTCAGTGGGCTGGGCGGTTCAAAAGAAAAATCCATGCGCAACTCTATCGCAAATCAGACAAATATCGCTGGCCTAGCGTCGTAAAAATTGGCGCACATTGAGGCCCAGTGCCAGTATGCTGCCCAGGTACAAGAGCGCGGCACCGGCCAATACCAAAGCCACCCACAGTACCCGCTGCAGCAGGCCGCCGGGCATGTCGAGCCAACTAAACGCTTGCGCAGCCCATGCCAGATAGGCGCCCAAAGCCGCACACGCTAGCAGGACTTGCAGCGCAAAGCGTCCCCAACCGGGCTGCGGCTTGTAACTGCCGCGCGCCTGCAGCCCGCGCAAAAGCCATAGCGCATTGAGCAAAGCACCCAGCGAAATCGACAAGGACAAAGCCGCGTGCCGGAAGTAAGGCACTAGCGCCCAGTTGAGTAGCTGCGTAATGACGAGCACCAATACCGCAATACGCACCGGCGTTTTCACGTCCTGGCTGGCGTAATAGCCCGGCGCCAGCACCTTGATGGCCACCAGCCCCACCAGCCCCACGCCCCAGCCCGTAAGGGCCAAAGCCGTTTGCTGCACATCAAAAGCGGTGAAGGCGCGGTAATGAAACAGTACCGCGACCAAGGGCTGCGCGAACAGCAAAAGCGCTACCGCGCAAGGCGTGGCGAGCAGGACCACGATGCGCAAACCCCAATCCAAGAGCGCGGAATACTCGCCGGTATTGGCAGTGGCACGCGCTGCTGCCAGCCTGGGCATCAGCACCGCGCCCAGGGCCACGCCCAACATGGCGGTAGGAAACTCCATCAGCCGGTCCGCATAGCTAAGCCAGCTGACGCTGCCAGTGGCCAGGTGGGAGGCGATCTGGGTATTGATGAGCAAGGAGATTTGCGCCACGCTCACGCCCAGCAAAGCCGGGCCCATGAGCCGTACGATGGTGCGGGTGCCGGGGTCTTGCCAAGCCGTGCGCAGGGCCGACCAGCCCAGGCCCAGGCGCGGCAACAAACCCAAGGCGGCTAATGCCGGTATTTGCAGACCCAGTTGCAAGACACCCCCAGCCATGACCCCGATGGCCATGGCATATATCGGCTCTATGCCCTGCGCGCCAAACCAGGGCGAAAGCCACCAGGCCGCCGCAATCGTGCACACATTGAGCAGCACCGGGGTGGCCGCCGGAATGGCAAAGTGTTTGTAGGTATTCAAAATCCCCGAGGACAGTGCCACCAGCGACATGCAGCCTATGTAGGGGAACATAAAACGCGTCATCCAGACCGCCGCATCAAAACCGGCTTGCGGCAGGCCGCTGGCCATGGCCCAGACCATCCAGGGCGCGAGCAAGACACCTGCCACGCACACCAGCACCATGGCCCAGGCCAACAAGGTAGCCACCCGGTCGATCAGCACTTTGGTGGCAGCGTCGCCGTGTTGGGCTTTACTCGCGGCCAGCACCGGCACAAACGCCTGGCTGAAAGCGCCTTCGGCGAACATGCGGCGAAACAGATTGGGGATACGAAAGGCGACGTTAAACGCGTCGGTCAGGGCGCCGGCGCCAAACAGCGCGGCCATGAGGGTTTCGCGCAGCAAGCCGGTGACGCGCGAGGCCAATGTCCACAGGGATACGGTAGAGGCGGACTTGAGGAGGCTCACAGCGGGAGTTTAGCCGCTACCCCCTGCAAGGTTATAATGGCGGGCTTTGCTGGCAACATCCACAGACAACTAGGACACACACATATGGCATCCGGAAAACCCAAGAAAAAGAACCCGCGCTTAGCGTCGGGCCGCAAGCGCGTCCGCCAGGACGTGAAAATCAATGCAGCCAATACCTCGCTGCGCTCCAAATACCGCACCGCGGTGAAGAACGTTGAAAAAGCCGTTCTCGCCGGCGACAAAACCAAAGCAGCCGAGTTGTTTGGCAAGATGCAAGCGGTGGTGGACACCATCGCTGACAAAGGCATCTTCCACAAGAACAAAGCCGCCCGCGACAAGAGCCGTTTGGCTACCAAGGTGAAAACCTTGGCCCTCGCCGCCTGATTCTTCAGGTGCACCGCCCGAATCCTCTCGCAGGATTCGCCGTTTGAATCGGGTGCGCTGCCAGCAAAGCAAAAAGCCGTCGCAAGACGGCTTTTTTGTGGGCGCAACTGCGGTAAGCGATGGTTGAACCTGGCTTAGCGGGGCCGCACCATCCGAAAAAGCTGCTCCGGCCCAATGCTGAAATAGTCGGACGGGCCGCCACCGCGCAATATCGGCCGGGCGGACGCCGTGTCGTAGATGCCGTCGCAGATGTGGGCGCTGGCGATATGCACTTTGACCACTTCGCCAAATACCATCCAGGTATTGAGCTCCTCGCCCAGCGCCGTGCGCAAGGGCATGGATTGGCTGACTTTGCATTCAAAGCTGACTGGGCTTTGGGCGACGCGTGGGGCTTTCACCAGGTCAGAGGGATGCGCAGTCAATCCGGCCAAGGTAAATTCGTCCACTTCGGGCCCCACATGGGCGCAAGTCTGGTTCATCGCCTCGGCCAGGTCCTGGGTGGCTAGATTCCAGACAAATTCGCCGGTTTCTATGGCATTGCGCACGGTGTCTTTGTAGCCCAGGCTGCTAAAGCCAATAAGGGGCGGCACGTAGTTGAAGGCGTTAAAGAAACTGTAGGGAGCGAGGTTAAAGACGCCGCTATCGCTACGCGTGGAAATCCAGCCGATGGGGCGCGGGCCGACGATGGCGTTAAACGGGTCATGCGCCAGGCCATGGCCCAGACGCGGTTCATAGGAATGGATTAGGTTTTTCATGCACGCCATGGTAGCGCCATGCATAGGCCCCGGCAGCGGCTATTTGGCCAGTGCGGGCGGCGCGCCTTCACTGGTTTGCAAGTCGTTGTCGCGTGCAAAATTGAGACAAAAGTCCCAGGCCATGACATCGTGCTCGCGCAGATCGGGATGGATGATGACGCATTTGGTATCACCGATGCTGGTCGGTATACACCAGGGCGAATAGCCCAAATGGCTGCCCGGCTGCGGGCCGCCGGGCCTGAACTGGCTCATCACACCTGCCAGGCGCTCGGCCCAGTCGCTGGGGCGAAATGCCTTGCCCTGACGCGTCAGGCCCAGGATGTAAATTTCTTTAGCGAGGGTGGTAACCATGTGCTCGGGATGGGCCGATGTGAGGGTCGCATGCGGCGGGTTTGCATTCCTGCGGATCGCGGGCGTGTTGCGCCGCACTAAGCAGTTTACCTGTTGCCCATGTGCATCCGCTTACACAATGTGAACAATTGCAGGCCTACGCGGCCAAGGGGCGCAGACTCTAAAATCCACGTTCAACGGCCCAACTCGCGTTGGGCTGACTGCTTTGTAGAACCGCGCTTTTGCATTTTTTTCCCACGGAGTGAGCCCATGACCGCCCCCGCGCCCCACCACGCTGCCGCATCCCCGCATGTGATGACGACCTATGGCCGCCTGCCCTTGGCCCTATCGCATGGACAGGGCTGCAAAGTCTGGGATACCGAAGGCCGCCAATACCTGGACGCGCTCGGTGGGATCGCTGTCAACACCTTGGGCCATAACCACCCAGACCTCGTGGCTGCCTTGCAAGACCAGGTGACCAAGCTGATTCATACCTCCAATTACTACCACGTGCCCTTGCAGGAAGCGCTGGCGGCCAAGCTGGTGGAACTGTCCGGTATGGAAAATGTTTTTTTCTGCTCCAGCGGCCTGGAAGCCAATGAGGCGGCTTTGAAACTGGCGCGCAAATTCGGCCACGATAAAGGCATCCATAACCCGCAAATCGTGGTCTATGACAAAGCTTTTCATGGCCGCAGCATTGCCACCCTGAGCGCCACCGGCAACCCCAAAGTGCAGGCTGGCTTTGGCCCGCTGGTGGAGGGATTTATCCGCGTCGCCTTGAATGATATCGACGCCCTGAAAGCGGCGACCCAAGGCAATAGCGACGTGGTGGCGGTATTTGTGGAGGCGATTCAGGGCGAAGGCGGGGTCAAGCCCTTGCACATGGACTATTTGCGCGAATTGCGCGCTCTGTGCGATGCACGCGACTGGTTGCTGATGATTGACGAAGTGCAGTGCGGCATGGGGCGCACCGGCAAGTGGTTTGCGCACCAGTGGGCAGGTATCGTGCCCGATGTGATGCCGCTGGCCAAAGGCTTGGGTTCGGGCGTACCGGTGGGCGCGATTGTGGCGGGGCCGCGCGCAGCAAAAGTGTTGGGCATTGGTAACCACGGCAGCACCTTTGGCGGCAACCCGCTGGCCATGCGCGCTGGCGTGGAAACCATACGCGTGATGGAGCGCGATGGCCTGCTGGCCAATGCCGAACGCGTGGGGGCGCACCTTAAAGCCGCGCTGACTAGCGGTCTGGCGCAGGAGTTGGCAGCCGGCACGGTCAAAGAAATTCGCGGCCAGGGCTTGATGCTGGGTATTGAGCTTTCCAAGCCTTGCGGCCCGCTGATGCAACAAGCCGCCGACAAAGGCTTGCTGATCAGCGTGACCGCTGACAGCGTCGTCCGCTTGGTGCCATCGCTGATATTGACGGCCGCCGAGGCCGAGCAAATCGCCGCTATTTTGTGCCCGCTGATCACTGCGTTTTTGGCCGCCTGAACGCCCGCTTTTTGCGCCCAGCCTACTTTTTGGTACCTCACCGATGCAACATTACCTGCAATTTAAAGACTTCAGCGCTGACGAATACGCCTATTTATTTGCACGCGCAGCGCTGATCAAGAAGAAATTTAAGGCCTATGAAAAACACCACACCCTGGTGGACCGCACGCTGGCCATGATTTTTGAGAAAGCCTCTACCCGCACGCGTGTAAGCTTTGAAGCCGGTATGTACCAACTGGGCGGCAGCGTGGTGCATCTGACCACCGGCGACAGCCAACTCGGGCGGGCCGAGCCTATTGAAGACAGTGCAAAAGTCATCAGCCGCATGACCGATCTGGTGATGATCCGCACCTATGAGCAAACCAAGATCGAACGATTTGCCGCCAACTCACGCGTGCCTGTGATTAATGGGCTGACCAATGAGTTCCACCCCTGCCAGGTGCTGGCGGACATCTTTACGTTTATCGAATACCGGGGACCCATCGCCGGCAAGACGGTGGCCTGGGTGGGCGATGGCAACAATATGGCCAATACCTGGCTGCAGGCGGCCGATTTGTTGGGCTTCACGGTCCATGTGAGTACGCCCAGCGGCTACGAGGTCAACCAGTCGGTAGCCGGCTTGCGCTCCAGCGACAGCTACCGCGTGTTCAATGATCCGCTGCAAGCCTGCCAGGGCGCGCACCTGGTGACTACCGACGTCTGGACCAGCATGGGCTATGAAGCGGAAAACGAGGCACGCCGCGCCGCCTTTGCCTCCTGGTGTGTGGACCGCGCGATTATGGCTGCCGCCGCACCAGACGCACTGTTTATGCACTGCCTGCCGGCGCACCGGGGCGAAGAGGTGGAAGCCGAAGTCATCGATGGCCCGCAAAGCGTGGTGTGGGATGAGGCGGAAAATCGCATGCATGCGCAAAAAGCGCTGATGGAGTACCTGCTGCTGGGACGGCAGAGCGAAGCCTAATGCTTTAGTGATGCGCGGCCGGTGGTGGCGCTACTTTTTCTTCCTTGATGGTCTGCTTGATTTTGGTCTTTAATGGCGTAGGACACTTGCCGATTGACGAGTTGCTATAGACCTGAAACATTTTGGAATGGTCCGGATCGCGGCAAATATATAGGCAAATAAATTGGCCTTTTTCAGCCGCAATTTCGGTGGAATCGAAATCGCAGACGGCATCAATCACGCGAAATGGCTTTTTTGTCGCCGCTTTCTTGTCCTCAGCCTGGGCGCTTCCCATAGCGACCACCATGCAAAAGGCTGAAAGAGCGCTCCGACGAATGAATCCAATATTTTTCATGTTTTACCAACAAATTAATAGGCGGATTCAAGTTCGAAGCGCAACGCGCTTTAAAGATTGATGGAACACCTCTG
>JBBAPY010000114.1:0-9375 GCA_040400635.1 Rhodoferax sp. | reverse complement strand
TACCGGCTTCGCCCTTGATGACCATGGCGGTGGCCAGGTTCCAGTCGCGGCCCGGTGCATTTTTATCGGTATAGCCTTTGACCTTTTTGAAGGTGTCGAGCACCTTGGTCATGGTCGCACCGTTCAAAGTGGCTCCGTCCAATTGCACCAGGGCTTTTTTGTAAAAGTCGGCGCCGCCCACACCCAAGGCCACGCTTTCAAAGGTGGTGAAGTCTTGCCAGTTCTGGCCGCCGTGCGCCACGGGAATGATGCCGGCTTTCTTCAGCGCTTCGGCGGCGACAAAAAATTCATCCCAATTGGTCGGCACCTTAGCGCCGGCCTTTTTGAACGCGTCGTTGCTGGCCCATAACCAGTTCACACGGTGCACGTTCACCGGTGCGGCAATGTAGTTGCCTTTGTATTTCATGACGTTCGCGACCACGGGGGGCAGCAAGCTGTCCCACTTCTCGGCCTTGGCCACGTCGTCGATGTTGGCCAACACGCCTTCGGCCGCCCACTCTTGCAGCGCAGGGCCTTTGATTTGTGCAGCCGCAGGCGCATTACCCGAGACCACGCGCGACTTGAGCACGGTCATGGCATTGTCACCACCGCCACCGGCCACGGCAAAGTCTTTCCAGGTATGGCCCTTGGCTTGCAAGGTGGCCTTCAGTGCAGCGGCCGATTTGGCCTCGCCGCCACTGGTCCAGTAATGCAGCACTTCGACTTCGCCGGCATGGACGGTCGGGACCGCAAAGGCCAACACGGCTGCCGAGGCCACGATGGAACGCTGGAACATTTTCAAAGTAGGTGTTTTCAAATGAGTCTCCTGTTAGAGGCCGGTGGCCTGTTTGTTGATGTGCAAAGCTTGTTATGCGTGCCTCCCTGGCCTGCTTCAAACCCCACAAATGAATATTAACGATTAATTAATTTATTAACACTAGGTTAAACCCTAAGCCAAAATTCAGGCTTATGAGGCGTTTAGCCGCAACAATCCATTAAGCTTCGGGCATGAAATTACTGCTTGCAGAAGACGATGCGATGCTGGCCGACGCTTTGCAAAACCAGCTCGGCGGTGCCGGTTTTGAAGTGGAGCACGCCCCCAACGGCGCGGTGGCGGACTATTTGCTGCACAAACACAGCTTTGACATCGCGGTGCTGGACATTGGCTTGCCGATGATGGACGGCCTGGCTGTGCTGCAGCATGTGCGCCAAAGCCAACCGGGCCTGCCGGTGTTGCTACTCACTGCGCGCGACGCGTTGGCTGACCGGGTGGCCGGACTGCAGGCGGGCGCCGACGATTACGTGACCAAGCCCTTTGACTTTCCGGAACTGCTGGCGCGCCTGCAGGCCTTGCTGCGGCGCACGCAACCGCAAGCGGGCGCAGCCCTGTTTGGCCGCTTGACCTTGGATGCTGAATCACGCCGCGCACTGGTCAGCGGCGTGCCTTTGGAGCTGAGTGGCCGCGAATGGACTTTGCTGGAGCTCTTGGTGGCGCAGCGCGACAAGGTGGTGACCAAAGAGAGCATCACCCAAGCCTGGAGCGCAGAAGGCGGCGAAACGGGGGGTGGCAATTCGATTGAGGTCTACATTCACCGCCTGCGCCGCAAGCTTGAAGATGCCGGTTTGGTCATTCGCACCGTGCGCGGCCTGGGCTATTTGATGGAAGCCCAGGGCTGACCTCGGCGCCAACATGCCCGCGCCACACGACAAACCCCCCTCCGGCCAGGCCGGGGTTTCGCTCGCGCGGCAATTGCTCTTGTGGTTGCTGCTGCCGCAACTGGTGCTGTGGATGGCCGGGGGCGTGGCCACGTACAAAATTGCCTCGGGCTATGCCAAGCAGGCGGTCGACGCGAGCCTGCTGCAAGCCAGTCGCTCCCTGGCGCGCCAGCTCAAACCGATTGGCAATGGCTTGCTGATCGATTTTCCGCGCGCCGCACAAGACGTGCTTGAAGCCGACCCGCAAGACCGCCAGCTCTACATGGTCAGCTCGCCGCCGGGTCAGTTTATTTTGGGCAACCAAGCCTTGCCGCCACCGCCGGCCTTCACAGGATCTTCGGACGATGAAATCCAGTTGAACACCCCGTATTTTTACGACGGCGTCATGCCCACCCATGAACGCCATGGGCAAAAAACCGCTAGCGGCCAAGCGCTGCGCTTGGTCGCTTTGTATTTGCAGTTTGGTGACGATGGCGCCGCGCCCCAAACCATGCTGGTTCAAGTGGCCCGCAGCAGCGCCAACCGCGAAGAGCTGGCCACCCGCATCTTGATCGACATGCTGCCCATGTCAGGATTGGTGTTGTTGATGACGCTGATCGTCTGGTTGGGCATTCGCGCCGGTCTGTCGCCGTTGGCGCGTTTGCGTCATCAAGTGGAGGGCCGGGCACCCACCGATTTAGCCCCTTTGCAATTGGCCTCTGCACCGCGCGAGGTGTGGGCTTTGGCCACCGCCATCAACACCTTGCTGGCCGCCGTGCATAACAATGTGACGACGCAAAAGCGCTTCATTGGCGATGCGGCACACCAACTGCGCACACCACTGGCTGGCCTGAAAAGCCAAACCGAAATCGCCTTGCAATCGACCAATGATCCCGAACTGCGCGCCCGTCTGCAACGCGTGCACGATAGTGCGACACGCAGCGCCCACTTGGTGAATCAATTGCTCACCCTGGCCCGGGCCGAGCCCGAGTCGGCCATGGTGCAAGACCGCCAGCGTTTCGACTTGAACCGCCTGGCGCACACCCTGACCGCCGAATGGGTGCCGCGTGCACTGCGCTTAGGTGTAGACCTGGGCCTGGCCGATGCCGATGCCCAGACCTTAGCCGCTGCGCCGGTATGGGTCGTGGCCAACCGCTTGCTGATCAGCGAAGCCTTGAGTAATGTGATAGATAACGCGCTGCACTATGCCGGGCCCTGCGCGACCGCAAGGGGCCCGACTGCGCAAGTCACCGTGCGGGTACGCCGTGACGCGCATCGGGCCTTGCTGGAAGTGATAGACAACGGCCCCGGCATCGCGCAGGTCGACCAAGCGCGCGTGTTTGAACGGTTTGTGCGTGCCACCGATAGCGGTAACGGCTGCGGCCTGGGTCTGGCTATTGTCAAAGAAATCATCGAGCGCCATGGCGGTGCGGTGCGTTTGAGCGACGCTGTGCCGCACGGGCTGCATGTGCGCATGTGGCTGCCTTTGGCCGCTGTGCTTGCGCCGGAAAAACTCACCCCTTAGCTGATAGGGCGGGTACGGCCAAGGAGGCTGGAATCCTCGAGCAGGCCCTTGGTTTTACGTGGCCGGGTGTACCGGGGTGGGCGATCAATCCGCGGTTTACTCGGCCCGCTTATTTAGGTAGAGCAGCCACCTGCACGTCATGAAAGTTCAGGCGCCCTACAGGGCTAAGTTCAAAACCAATGACCTCGCGCCGCACCGTCTTGAACTGTATGGCGTGAGACAGGGAAAGCCAAGGCGCTTGCTCCTTGGCAATGACTTGCGCACTTTGGTAAAGGCGGCTGCGCTCCTGGCGATCGGATTTGCGCCTGGCCTGCTGAATCAAGTCCTCATAACGCGAATCGCAAAAACGCGATGCATTGAAACCATTGATCGCCGAGCAGCCCAGTAAAGTGCCCAAGAAGTTATCCGGATCACCATTGCCACCCACCCAACCGAACAAGCTCATTTCGTGCTCGCCCGCTTTCAGGCCTTGTACATACTGCGTCCAATCAGGGCTCTTGATGTCCACACTCACACCTATCACCGCTAAATCTTCACGAATCATCTTGGCCACGCCCACCGCATCAGGCATATAGGCACGCTGCACCGACATTGCCCATAGCTCAGTACTAAAGCCATCGGCGTAACCCGCCTCAGCCAAAAGTAGCTTGGATGCAGTCGGGTCATAGACATCATCGGCGACGTCTCGGCTGTAGCCCCATTGGATCGGCGGAATGGGATTAATCGCAGGCACTGCGGTATGTTTATAGAGCGCACGCAAAATCTTGCGCTTGTTAATCGCCATATTCAAAGCGCGGCGCACCCGCACATCGTCAAAGGGTTTTTTGCTGCTGTTGTAGGCTAAAAATCCGACATTCAAACCCGTCTGACTCATGACTTTCACGCGCGCATCTTGTTGCATTTGTGGAATGTCGTAGGGGTGTGGATTTGCTAACACATGGCATTGGCCTTCCCGCAATTTGGTCCATCGCACCGCGGGGTCGGCGTCAATCACAAAAGTCAATCGATCTAACTTGGGGCGTCCTGCCCAATGTCTATCAAAGGCTATAAACGAAATAGAGGCATCCTTCTTGTAGTCAACCCATTCAAATGGTCCCGTGCCCACCGGCATCTGGTCGAATAATTCTGACTTGCCTGCCTTGAGCATGGCTGCGCCATATTCCGCTGATTGAATGCCTGCCCATGCCATGGCTAAGTTCGCAGCAAAGGGGGCCATGGGCGCGTTCAATGTGAATCTGATCGTGTAGGGGTCCAACTTTCGCACGCTTTTCAATATCTCGCCCATAGCCATAGCATTGAAATACGGGTGGTCGGCATGTGTTACGAAAAAGTAGGGGTGGTTCAGTTTCCAAGCGCGCTCAAGGGTAAAGATCACGTCATCGGCATTGAAGTCGCGCGTGGGCTTGAACAGGGCATTGGCCTGCCACCTCACACCATGCCGCAAATGGAAGGTGTATTCCAAGCCATCATTCGACACCTGCCAGCGCGTGGCCAACGCTGGCGATAGATTCGTCGTGCCCGAATCAAAAGTAAGCAAATTGTCAAATATTTGCTGGGTCGCATCAAACGAGGTCTCGTTGTAATTGATGCTCGGGGAAAAAAACTCGGGACTAGCCTCCGCGCAGTAGACCAAGTCTTGCGCGGCCGCCACCGTGCCAGAAAGGAATAGTGACAGGACAAGGTTTACGATGTTTTTTTTCATGGCTATTTAGATAAAAAGTTTATTGTATTTAACATCGTTGCTAAATTGAATATATTTTTTGGTTAATGGATAAGGTCAACGCAACTTGCCCCCATCAATGCAGAACTAGCCGGCTCACGCTCGGCTTTTCTTCCCGAGGTCTGATAACTGGTATTGAAGTGGTAATATAAACAAAAACACTTGAAACTAGCACTTGAACCCATCGTGCCTGCCACTCCAAGCACTAATTTGAAACACACCTCTCCGCTGTACTTGCAGCTGGCGCGTCAGCTGGCGGCGGACATACGCTCGGGCGAGTTCCGGGCAGGCCATGCGCTGCCTTCGGAGCGGGTGCTGTGCGAGTCCTTGGGCGTTTCGCGCATCACGGCACGCAAGGCGATCGACGTGCTGGTGGAGCAGGGCCTTGTGTTACGCAAGCATGGCTCGGGTAATTTCATTGCGCCGCGCATTGAGCAGCACACGGGCAAGCTCGCCAGCTTTTCTGAAGAGCTGTGCCAACGCGGCTACACGCCGACCAGCCAATGGATCAACCGTGAAATCGGAGTAGCGACCGTGGCCGAGCGTGAGGCGCTGGGTCTGCCTCGCGGTGCGAAGATCGCGCGGCTGCTGCGCTTGCGTTTGGCCGATGGCGTGCCCATGGCCTGGGAGCACAGTGCCCTGTCCCTGAAGGTGCTGCCCCGCCCGCAGGAGTTGGACGGCTCGCTCTACCTGCACCTGGCTGGCATGGGCGCTGCCCCTGTGCGCGCGGTGCAGCACCTGCGTGCCGTCAATGCAGCGGCTGACGTGGCCGCCCATCTGCAGGTTCCCGAAGGTGCCGCTTTGCTATGGGTGAGCCGCGTGGCCTACCCGGCCGATGAGGGCGCAGACGGCAAGGCCATCGAATTTACCCAAACCTATTGCCGCAGCGACTACTACGACTTTGTGGCCGAACTCCGGAGCACCCCATGACAGTTTTGCAAGGCCATATCCTCACCCCCGCTGGCTTTATGCACGGTAGCCTGCACATGGATGCCGAGGGCCGGATTGCGGGCATCACCGGCGAGCCGGTGAGCGAAAGTGCGGTGCGTGAGAGCGCCACGCCCATGGTGCTGCCGGGCTTTGTCGACCTGCATGTGCACGGCGGCGCGGGTCACGACATCATGGAAGGCGGTGGCGCAGCCTGGCAGGTGGCGCGCCTGCACGCGCAGCACGGCACCACCTCGCTGCTGGCCACTACGATGACCGCGCCGCAGGCTGATCTGGATGCCGCATTTGCTGCACTCGCACCTTTGTGCGCTAAGCCGGCAGACAAGGCGGCACGCGTGCTCGGGGTACACCTGGAGGGGCCTTACATCAGCGAATCCCGCTTGGGCGCGCAGCCCCCGTTTGCGCGGCCGGCCAGTTTGGACGAAATCCACCGCCTGCATGCTTTAGCGCCAATCCGCTTGATCACGCTGGCGCCAGAGGTGGGTGGCAACGAGGCGCTGATTGCGCAACTGGTGGCCCTGGGCTTTAAGGTGCAGCTCGGTCATACCACCGGCACTTACGAGCAGGGCGTGGCTGCGCTGCGCTGCGGGGCCACGGGCTTTACCCATTTGTTTAACGCCATGTCGGCGCTGCACCACCGCGCGCCCGGCATGGTGGGCGCGGCACTGGCGCATGCCGAGTTTGCCGAAGTCATCCCTGATCTGTTGCATGTGCACCCCGGCGCCATCCGGGCGGCGCTGCGCGCCATACCCAAGCTGTATTGCGTGACCGACTCCACCGCCGCCGCCGGCATGCCTGACGGGGATTACAAACTCGGCCGCCACACGGTGAGCAAGTGCATGGGCGGCGTGCGTTTGGCCGATGGCACCTTGGCCGGCTCGGTGCTGTCCATGGACCAGGCGCTGCGCAATTTGGTGAACACGCTGGGCCTCAGCCTAGCGGACGCGTCCCGCCGCGTATCCACCTTCGCTGCCGACCACTTGGGTCTGGCGGACCGTGGCCGCCTGCAAATGGGCGCGTGGGCGGATGCCGTCGTACTGGACCGCGACCTGCAGGTGCAGGGGGTGTGCTTGCAGGGGCGCGTATCGCTTTCCGATTAGGTGCGGCCGCGCACATTCCCACCTGCGCTAAGCCACTGCGCAAGAAATCTAGGCCCCGATTTTTTAGACTGCCGGCATTTCACAGGCGAAATCTTTCATTTCTTTTCGATTTGTAATCTTGTATGCGCCTGCCCGCCTGCGGCTGCGCCAACGGCCTGAGCGGAAGCTGCGCCGCAGGTAAAAAAGTGTAATCCGCAGGTGCGGTGCATGGCCAAAAATGTCAATGAAATCAAGGGCGTATCTTTGTAATCCGCCCGCCTACAGCGGTTTGCCATTACAGAGGTCAAGGCATAAGCTCGGACGCGCTGAACGGATACCGCCATGTACGGTGCCGGCAGCTTTGTTCAACTGATGATTAGGAGACTCCATGTCACATCCCCTTCGCATGGCCCTTGCTGCGGCCGCGCTGGCTTGCAGTAGCTTGGCAGGTGCCGGTACGCTCACGATTGAGAGCTGGCGTGTCGATGACAAAGGTTTGTGGGAAGACGTGCTGTTGCCCGCCTTCTATAAAGCCCACCCCGGCATTTCCGTCAAGTTCGCGCCAACTCCGCCGCCCGAATACAACTCGACCCTGAACGCCCGCCTGACTGCGGGTACCGCAGGCGACCTGCTGACTTGCCGTCCGTTTGACGTGTCGCTGGACCTGTTTAAAAAGGGCCATCTGGACAAACTCAACGGCAACCCTGCGCTCAAAAACTTCCCTGAGTCCGCCCAGGTGGCGTGGCAGACCGATGACGGTAAGGACACCTACTGCGTGCCCATGGCGTCCGTCATCCACGGCTTCTTCTACAACAAGAAGGTATTCGCCGAGCTAGGCCTGAACCCGGGTTTGAACCCCCCGATCACTGAAGCAGACTTTTTCAACTTGCTCGACAAGGTCAAAGCCGCCGGCAAGGTCGCCCCGATTGCCATGGGCACTGCCGACCAGTGGGAGACCCACCAGATCGTGTACACCGGCATCGGCCCGAACTACTGGAAAGGGGAAGAAGGCCGCAGGGCATTGATCGCCGGCAAGAAGAAGTTCACCGACCCTGAGTTCGTGAAAACTTGGGAGGTAATGGCCAAGTGGGCTTCCTACCTGCCTAAGGGCTACCAGGCCCAGACCTATGGCGATTCGCAAAACCTCTTCGGCAGTGGTCGTGCAGCGATCTACCCTGCGGGCTCCTGGGATATCTCCTACTTCGAAGGCAACAGCAAAGTGGAGTTCGGTGCCTTCAGGCCCCCCGTGGCCAAGGCGGGTGACCCTTGCTATATCTCGGACCATACCGACATCGCCATGGGCGTGAACAGTAAGAGCAAGAACAAGGCGGATGCCCAGGTGTTTCTAAGCTGGCTGGCCAGCAAGGATTTTGCCGACCTGTACACCAACAAAGTGCCTGGCTTTTTCTCGCTGTCCAATCATTTGATTGACGTGAAGAACCCATTGGCCAGGGAGATGATGGGCTGGCGCAACCAGTGCAAGAGCACCGTCCGCCTGAACTCCCAGGTCATGAGCCGCGGTACCCCGAGCATGGAAAACGAGTTCTGGAATGTGAACTCGCAGGTCATGAACGGAAAGATGGCGCCCAAGGACGCTGCCGCGCAAATTCAGGCCGGTTTTGCCAAGTGGTACGCACCCGCTAAGTAAGCGCCTGCGTACGAGTCTGGCTTGCAGGCAAATAGTCTGCAATGGGGCGGCGCCCCAAGAGGGCGCCGCTTTTCCCCCTACCTTTGCGTCTTTGACCGAAATGGTTCCCCATGAAACTCGGTTTTTCCTGGCGGGTGCTGGTGTTTATCGCCCCGGCACTGCTGATCTACGGCACCTTCAGCGCGCTGCCGCTGATAGACACCCTGCGCCTTGGCCTTTACAGCGCAGACGAAACCGGTCTGCGCACCTTCATCGGTCTGGCGAACTACAACACCATCTTGAACGACCCGCAGTGGTCGGCCAGTTTCTGGAATGCGATGGGAAACAACCTCAAATTCTTTGCCATCCACATGCTGGTGCAAAACCCGGTAGGCCTGCTTCTGGCAGCGCTGCTGTCATTGCCCAAAGTGCGCTTTGCCGCCACCTACTGCACCCTATTTTTCATGCCCACGCTCCTTTCGGTCGTGATCATCGGCTTTGTCTGGCAGCTCATACTCTCGCCACTGTGGGGCGTGTCCGAGCGGCTGCTGACCGCGGTGGGGCTTGGCGATTGGTTTGCCCCTTGGCTGGGCCTGGAGAGTTCGGCGCTGACGACGGTTTCGCTCATGTCGGTGTGGCAGTTCGTCGGTGTGCCCATGATGTTGATCTACGCCGCGCTCATCGCAATTCCGGACGACATCATCGAAGCTGCGGTGGTGGAGGGCGCCTCGCCCTGGCGTATTTTTTGGCAGATCCGTCTACCGCTCATCCTGCCCACCCTGGGGCTGGTGACCATCCTCAC
>JBBAPY010000113.1:0-9396 GCA_040400635.1 Rhodoferax sp. | reverse complement strand
CCTTCTTTGCGGTCCCCCGTTTGCACGACCCATTGCGCAAGCGGATGCTATCTGTACACTATAGCCTGAAAGCTGAAAAAGATTGCCAATATTTGATTCGTTTTATTCGCCGGAGCGCTATTCAGCCCCGCTGGTATCGGGCGCCCCTTTGAGATGGGGATGGCGGATTCCATGCGTCTCCAGCCTGAGCACCCTGTCGGCACCCAGCGTGGCAGTCTGCGAATGGGTTACCAACACCAAGGCCGCGCCGTGTTGCCGGGTTTGCGCGAGCAGCGCGTCCATGACCAGAGTGGCGGTGTCGGGGTCCAGGTTGCCGGTGGGTTCGTCGGCCAGTAGCAGGGCGGGGCGGTGTACCAGGGCGCGGGCAATGGCGACGCGCTGCAACTGTCCGCCGCTCAGGGTTTGCGGCAAGCGCTGGCCCATATCGCCCAGCCCCACGGCCTGGAGCATGTCCTGCACGCGCTGTGGGTCTGGCGTGCCCAATAGCAGCAAGGGCAGGCCCACGTTTTGGGCCACGTCCAGATGCGGCAGCACATGAAAAGCCTGGAACACAAATCCAATATGTTGGCGCCGCGCGCCCGCCAGCGCCGTGTCGCCGAGCGTACCTAGATCTTGTCCCAGCAGCAGCACCTTGCCGCTGTCCCAACTATCGAGCCCGGCCATGCAATTGAGCAAGGTCGATTTACCCACACCCGAGTCGCCCATGATGGCAACGAATTCGCCTGCTTGCACGCTTAGAGACACATTGCTAAACACCGACTTGTCGCCATAGCGCTTGCTTAAGGTTTGTACTTCCAGTGTCATGCTTTGCTGCCTTTGATCAGACGCCGCGCAGTCGCCAGCGCCAAGTCCATGGATTGCGCGTGGTCGCTGGCAATTACATGGCGTTGGGGCATGGCGCGAAGCCAGGTAATTTGGCGCTTGGCCAGTTGGCGCGTGGCAAAAATACCTTTGTCGCGCAATTGCGCCAGCGGCGATGTCCCGTCTAACACGTCCCACACCTGGCGATAACCCACGCAGCGCATAGAGGGCAGAGCGGCATACAAGTCGCCACGCGCGCGCAAGCCTTCGACCTCCTGCACCAAGCCCTGCGCCAGCATGGTGTCAAAGCGCTCGGCAATGCGCGCATGCAGCCAAGCGCGGTCTTGCGGCTCCAATGAAATTAGGGGGGCTTGCGTGTCATTTGCCTGCTCGTGCGGTGCCGCTTGTTGGCTGCGCACCTGCAATTGCGATAGCGGCACGCCTGCGCTGCGCCACACTTCCAAGGCGCGGCCAATGCGTTGGCTGTCCGCCGGGGCCAGGCGCGCCGCCGTGGCTGGGTCCACTTGCGCCAGTTGGGCGTGCATGGCGGGCCAACCGAGGGCCTGGGCCTCGTGTTCGATGGCTGCGCGGATCTGCGCATCGGCTGCCGGCATGGCGTCTAGCGGCTCGCGCAATGCTTTGAAATACAGCATGGTGCCGCCCACCAACACCGGTAATTTGCCGCGCCCGCTGATGGCGCGAATCAGCGTAGCCGCTTCGCGCGCAAACTCGGCCGCGTTATATGCATGCAGCGGGTCGCGGATGTCTATCAAGTGGTGGGGCACGGCCGCCAGTTCATGGGCGCTCGGTTTGGCTGTGCCAATGTCCATGCCCCGGTAGACCAGGGCGGAATCGACGCTCACGATTTCGCAGTCAAATTCGCGCCCAATCGCAAGCGCCATTGCCGTCTTTCCGGCAGCAGTGGGGCCAGCGATCGACAGGTAAAAGGGTAGGGCGTCTTGCATGCGTATTGGACGGTCAAAGCGGACGCGGCTTGTCGCTGCCGGAGATTGCATCCGCGTCCACGCAACGTTGGTCCGCAATCATTTTGAGCATGGCCAGCAAACCCAGCGCGGCAATCATTAAGGCCACGACCAGCGCGATCCAAAAGCCCTTGGCCTGCATCGCCACTGCCGGGCGCCAGGGCGCCCAATCGGGCGCGACGCCCAGCACATAGCCCAGCGGCAAGGACACTAGCCAAAAGGCTGTGAGGTGCAAAAGCATGGGCGCGCGCGTGACCTTGTAGCCGCGTATCGCGCCGCTAAGCACCACTTGCGCCGAGTCAGAAAACTGAAACACCGCCGCGAAAAAAAGCAAGGGAATCGCCGCCGCCAGCACCGCTGCGTCTTCGGTATAAAACTGTGCGATCTGCGTGCCGAATACACCGGTCAATAGCGCCGATGCACTGGCAAACACCATGGCCGTGCCCAAGCCCACCCAAGCCCTGTAGCGTGCGCCCCTGGGATCGCCCGCGCCTAAGGATTGCCCCACCCGGGTCAGCACCGCCACGCTCAGGCTCATGGGTACCATAAACAGCAGCGACGCAAAATTGAGCGCAATCTGGTGCGCTGCCACTTGCGCGCTGCCAAAGCGCGCCACCAGCAGGGCAATCAAAGCAAAAGCACTGGTCTCGGCAAAAAAAGTCAGGCCAATGGGCAGGCCCAAGCGAAACAGCGTCACTTGCATGGGCCGGTGCGGCCATTCGAAATGGGTAAATGGAAAGGTGGGCCGGTGCGCCGCGCTGCGGCTAATCCACAGCAACATACCCAGCAAGTTGAACCACACCGACACCAAGGTGGCCCAAGCGCAACCCAGGCCGCCCATAGGCGCAAAGCCCAGGTGGCCGAACACCAATATCCAACTGAGCAGCACGTTAAGCGCCAGAGCCAGCAACGCCACCACCATCATGGGTTTGGTCTGGTTGATGCTGGCGCTGTAGCCGTAAAGCACGCGGTAGGCCGCAAAAGCGGGCAGCCCAAAACTGGTAACCAGCACAAAGTCTTGCGCCACAGCGCGGGTGTGCGCTTCCAGCGTCATCCACGCAAAAATCAGTTGGGTGGATTGCAAGATCGCGGTGGCAATCAGCCCCAGCAACAAGCTTTTCCAGAGCGCCTGGCGCACTACATGCGGCACCTGCCCCAAGTTCTGTGCGCCCACATGGTGGGCCACCGTGGGGTTGACCGACATCAAAAGGCCGATCAAGGTGATGATGACGATATTCCACAAGGAAACGCCCAGCGACACACCGGCCAAGTCCTGCGCCGATACATGGCCGGACATCGCCACCGCCGCCACCGACATACCGATGTTGGCCAACTGCCCCACCAAAATTGGCCAGGCCAAAGTCCACAGCGCGCGCACTTCATCGCGCAAAACGGGTTGGAAAGAGGGAACTGCCGGTAAGGCCGATGGGGGATGCATGCTGAGGGGATGCGCCTTAGCGACCGCGCATAAACCATTTGTCCAGTTCGCCCACGCTGATTTGCCGCCAGGTGGGACGGCCGTGGTTGCACTGGTCGCTGCGCTCGGTGTGCTCCATTTGGCGCAGCAAGGCGTTCATCTCGTCGATGTTCAGGCGGCGGTTGGCGCGCACTGCGCCGTGGCAGGCCATGGTGGACAAAATTTCATCTTGCGCGCGCGCCAGCACGGTGTTGGCATCGTGCTGCGCCAGCTCGGCCAACACGCTGCGCGCCAAGGCTACGGCATCGCCCTGGGCCAGCGTGGTGGGCACGGCGCGCACCGCCAGCGTGGTGGGTGAGAAGGCGCTGACCTCCAGGCCTAGCGCATGTAAGGTGTCGGCATGCGCCTCGGCTGTAGCGGCTTCTTCCGGTGTGGCCGCAAAGGTGGCGGGAATCAGCAAGGGCTGGCTGGCCATTGCCTTGGTCTGCGCCGCGCTTGCTGGGTCGCTATTGAATTGTGTTTTGAGGCGCTCGTACACGATGCGCTCATGCGCGGCATGCATATCGACCACGATCAGGCCCTGCGCGTTTTCTGCCAGTATGTAAATGCCTTGCAACTGTGCCAGTGCGCGGCCCAGCGGCCAGTCTTGCGCGTCCGCATGCGGCGCTTGCTGCGCAGTGTAGGTGGCGCCCGTGTTCGGTGCATCTGCTGCGCTTGGCCGTGCCCATGCGTTTGCACTTTCAGCGCGCATGCCAAAAGCATCTGCGTTGTCAAAATCGGAGGGTGTGCTCTGCCACAAAGCAGCCACATCGCTCACCCGGTGGCCCATGCTGTCCTGCGGCGCAAAGCGCATGCCTTGTTGGCGCATAAACATGGGCGAATTTGGTGGCGCCATCGCCCCAGGTGCGCTGCGATTGTTTGCCAGGCCATCGCCGTGTTGGCTGCCAACTGCAAAGCCCGCGTCGGGCTTGAGCAAGTTGCCCCAAGCGCTTTGGCCCCTTGTATCTGCATCCAGTTGGGAGGCGCGGCCAGCGCGTGGCAAAGCCAGCGCTTCTTCGGCAGCATGGCGCACTGCTTGGTGCACTTCGCGGCTGTCCCGAAAGCGCACTTCAATTTTGGTGGGGTGCACGTTCACATCCACCCGCGTTGGGTCCATGTCCAGGTAAAGCGCATACACCGGTTGGCGCTGACCGTGCAGCACATCTTCGTAGGCACTGCGTGCCGCATGGCTAAGCACTTTGTCGCGCACAAAGCGGCCGTTCACATAACAAAACTGCTGGTCGGCGCGGGCGCGGGCGGCATCCGGTATGCCGACGCGGCCCCACACCCGCATGCTGCGCGCGCCTAGGCCGCTAGGGTCTTGCGGGCCGGGCGGGCTGCGCCAATCGACGGCAATCGATTGCGCCAAAAAATCGCTGCCCAATACATCGGCCAAACGCCGGTCCAGGGCGGCGCGTTGGGTGGCGCGCAAAAACTCGGTGGCGTCCGCTTCACCCGCTGACGCATCCGGTGCTTGTAAGGCAAGTGCGTTATCGCTATGCGCGCGCCATTGCTCCACCAGCTTGCCTTCGTGCCAAATCGCAAACCCCACGTCAGGCCGCGCCAGGGCGTGGCGGCGCACGGCCTCTATGCAATGGGCCAGTTCGGTGGCATCGGTCTTGAGAAACTTGCGCCGCGCCGGGGTGCTGTAAAACAACTCTTTGACTTCCACCGTGGTGCCGGTTTCGCGAGCCACCGGGCGCAACTCGCCGCTGCGCCCGTCCAGCAAAAAGGCTTCTGATTGGCCCAGCGCACGCGACAAGATGGCGCAGTCGGCAATCGCGTTGATGGCGGCCAGCGCCTCGCCCCGAAAGCCCATGGTGGCCACGGATTCCAGGTCTTGCAAATTGCCGATTTTGCTGGTGGCGTGGCGCTCTAAGGCCAGCGGCAGTTCGGCGCGCACTATGCCCATGCCGTCGTCTTCCACCGCAATCAGGCGCACCCCGCCGGCCAGCAGGCGCACAGTCACTTGGCGCGCGCTTGCGTCCAGCGCGTTATCCACCAACTCGCGCACTACCGAGGCCGGGCGCTCCACCACTTCGCCGGCCGCAATCTGGCTGATCAAAGTATCGGGCAGGGGCCGTATGGGCTTGCGGGGGCTGGGGTTGGGGGCGTGCACGCGGAGATTGTAGGTGGGGGGTGGCGGCGATAATGTCCGCATGGAACTCGCCGCGACCTTGCTTGACTTTGTCTTACACGTTGACCGCTATCTGGAAATGTTTGTCAGCAATTACGGCATGTGGGTCTATGCGCTGCTGTTTCTGATTATTTTTGTGGAAACTGGCCTGGTCATCATGCCTTTTTTGCCGGGTGACTCGCTGCTGTTTGTGGTGGGCGCGATGTGTGGCGTGGGCTTGATGGACTACCAGCTGGTGGTGCCCTTGCTGCTGGCAGCGGCGGTGCTGGGCAACCAGAGCAACTACACCATAGGTCGCTATTTCGGCGCACGGGTGTTTCAGTGGCAAGACTCGCGCTTTTTTAACAAAGCGGCTTTTGACCAAGCGCATGCGTTTTACGAGCGCTACGGCGGCATCACCCTGGTCGCCGCGCGCTTTATGCCTTTTTTGCGCACGTTTGCGCCCTTTGTGGGCGGCGTGGCACACATGACGCGCGCTAAGTTCACTTTTTATGACGTGCTGGGCGGCGTGCTGTGGGTCGTGGGCATCGTGACCGTGGGCTATTTCTTTGGCAATATTGCCTGGGTCAAATTGCACCTGGACAAAATCATCTGGGCCATGATTTTTGTGCCCGGCTTGTTGGTGCTGTTGGGCGCTTGGAGAGCGCGGCGAAGTGCTAGTGCGTCCAAGGCGGAGCAGCCAGATTTCTAGCCCCGGGCCAGCGCCAGGTCCACGGTTTGGCGGCTGGCCCACCAGCTGACCAGCATGGCGGCCAGCAGGGCTGCCAGGCCGAACCAGTGCAGGTCCAGCATGCGGCCTTGGGCAACTAGCCAGCCGCCGCTGGCCGCCCCCATTGCCTGGCCGGCGTACATGGCCGAGCTGTTCAGCGCAATGGAGGCCGAGGCCAGTGTGGGCGCAATACCGGCTAGGCGCGCCTGCTGCGCCGAGTTGGACGCAAAGCAGCCCAGACCCCAGGGCAGGATGATGATGGCGGCCAGCAGCACATTGGTGGCCAGCGGCCAGAGCAGCAGGCTCAGCGCCATGGCGCCCACGCTCCACATCACCGCGCGCGGCGCGCCGCTGCGGTCGATATTGCGCGACATCAGCACATTGCCGATAAAGCCAAAGGCGCCAAACCAGGCAAACAAGAGGCTGAGGTCTACAGCGCTGAACTGCAGTTGTTGCTTGAAATAGGGCGCGAAATACGAGAACAAGACAAACTGCCCCGCCGCAAACAAGATGGTGACTGCCACGCACAACATGAGCGCAGGCGAGCGCAGGGTTTGGCCCCAAGCCGCGCGAGAGAGCGCGGGCGGGCGCACCCCATCAGGCATGCTGCGCCACACCCAGGCGGCGCTGACCAGGCTAAGGAGCGCTATCGCCCCAAAGGCCACGCGCCAACCCAAGGTGCCGCCGATCCAGGCTCCCAAGGGCATACCCACCACCGAGGCCACCGACCAACCCATGAACACAAAAGTAATCGCGCGACCACGCTGCTCGGGCGTCACCAATAAATTGATGCACGAGGCCGCCTGCGGCGTGAAGATGGCCGGGGCAATCGCCGCCAACACGCGCACGGCCATCAGCGAGCCAAAGTCCGGCATACAGGCGCTGGCCAGCAAAAACACGCCGTACCACAGCAAAGCCAGTGCCAACAAGCGGCGCCGATCCCAACCGGCCACCAGCGTCGCGCACAGCGGCGCGCCTAGGCACATCACCACCGCCGCTGCGGTAATCAGTTGCCCCGCCACCGGCACCGACACTTGCAAATTGCTGCTGATGTCATTGAGCGTGCCCGGCACCACCATCACGCCGGTGCCGATCACAAAATTGCCGAACAGCAGCGGCCACAACACACGAGGCAGCGGGGCGCTGGCAGGCATATCGACACCGGGCAAGGACGGGTTCATCAGTAATGGTGGCGCTTAGCGGCCGGTGATTTGGTTCGCCATTTTCGCTATGCGTGAGGTGCGGGGCAGGCCACCAAATTCGCGCCGGTCCGCCCAATGGTAAAGCTGATACATGGTGTGGATGCCCAGCCAGCGCAACGGCTCCGGCTCCCAGGGGCGCACGCTGCGGTTCACCCAAGGTAGGCATGTTAAATCGGTGTCTTGGTTCAGCAGTAAATCGGCCAAGGTGCGCCCGGCCAGGTTGGCGCTGGACACGCCCAGACCCACATAGCCACCGGCCCAGGCCATGCCGCTAGCGCGGTCCAGGCCCACGGTGGTGCACCAGTCGCGCGGCACACCCAGCACGCCGCACCAGGCATGCTCCAGCTTTACACCGCGCGTTTGCGGAAACCAGCGCAACAGCATGGCTTGTAAGCCCTCGATGCTGGCCTGCTGGGTGATGCCGTTGACATCGGTGGCCGAGCCAAAACGGTAAGGCACACCGCGCCCGCCCATGGCAATACGGCCTTCTCGCGTGCGCTGCGCATAGCCATAGGTGTGCGCCGCATCGCCCAACAGCTCGTGCCCGCTCCAGCCTATCTCGTCCCACAGCGCGGCGGGCAGCGGCTCGGTGATGACCAGCGCGCTGTTCATCGGCATCCATTGGCGTTTGAGGCCCGGCAGCCCGGCGGTAAAGCCCTCGGTGGCGCGCACGACCAAAGGGGCGCGTACCACGCCATGTGCGGTTTGCACGCGGCCTTTTTCTAAACCGATTACCGCGCTTTGCTCGTAGATTGCAACGCCCATGCGCTCCACCACATCGGCCAGCCCGCGTACCAGCTTGGCCGGCTGCACGCGCGCCGTGCCATGGTGCACCAAGCCCCCCATCACCTGGGCTACACGGATGCGCGCGCTTGCTTCGGTCCCGTCAATCAGGCTGATGCGGTCTTGCGGCACATCCCATGCGCGGGCCTCGCGGTAGCTAGCTTGCACACGCGCCCATTGCGCCGCGTTGGTCGCCACCCGCAGCGTGTCTGCGCGCACGATGTCGGCGTCTATGTTTTCGCGCTCTGCCACGGCCAGCACTTCGTCCACCGTGCCGTGCATCGCGGTCTCCATGGCGATGACCGCGGCTCGGCTGGAACTGGCCAGGTACTTTTCACGCGACCAGCCAAAGCCCCCGCTCAGCCAGCCGCCGTTGCGTCCCGAAGCGCCAAAGCCGCAAAACTTTTTTTCTAAGATGGTGACGCGCAAATCGGGCCGCGCCCGCTTGAGGTAATACGCCGTCCACAAACCGGTATAGCCACCCCCTACGATGCAGACATCCGCATCTCGGTCGCCGGGTAGTGGAGCGCGGTAAGCCGGCAGGCCGCCGATGTCGGCGTACCAGAAGGAGATGTTGCCGTTGGTGGGGTGGGGCATGTGCCGAGCCTAAGTGACCCATGCGTGCGCAAGGCTGCGCAACATAGTCAACTTTTAGTACCTTGCAATGCCAGCAGCGCCGCAACAAAAATGCGCGCTTGCTCAAGCGCCCAAAGTGCTTGCGCCGCATCCAAAGCGTCGCCACGGTAATCCGCAACAAGCCTTAAGTCCTCCACCTTGTTCAATGATTTACCAAGTGCGATGGATACGCTTCCGGTCTTAACAAGACGCTGGCTAAAAAATGAAATCAATCCGCTGTGCGATTTAATGGCTAACACGTGCTCCGCACCGGCAGTGTTCAACAATGCGGCGCGCGCCGCGTCAAACATGGCGTAATAGGCCCGATTGGCACAACCATCAAAATCGCCTGCGCTCAGCAAAATTTCTGCCGATTTCAAAGCGACTTGCGCTTTGTCAAAAAGCTCAGTGGCAGTCAAAGAAGCAATCCCTCGGCTTTGATGTTGAACAATAAGTTCGGGTTGGGGTACTGCTCCGGGTGCTCCCATTCGTAGGCCCAAATAGGCAGGGGCTGAATACGAATACCTGTATCGAGCATCACTTCGTACGCCAGGTCCGCCATCGCGAACTTAGTGTCCATGAAATGGCCTTTAGCGCCGCGAAGTATGACCGCCACGTCTGCATCACTTTCTGAATGGTGTGCATTGCGCGCGCGGCTGCCAAAAAGAATAGCCTGCTGGACGTCAAACAATGGCAGCAGCTTGGCGCAA
>JBBAPY010000112.1:0-9401 GCA_040400635.1 Rhodoferax sp. | reverse complement strand
TGCTGCCCAGCGCGAATATCGTGTTTACAGCGGCACCTGATTTCTTGGTCCGTACCAGCGCGTCCAAGACCATGCAGCAAGCCGGCATTGCCGAGTTGGCGCCGACGATTTTCATCAGCGGCACCACCGCCTATTCGGCCACTGGTGGAAACTCGCAACTTCTCCCCACTATTTCCACTAATTTTGATTTGTCTTTTGAGTGGTACGGCAAGGGCAGCTCCATGATTTCAGGCGCCGTCTTTTATAAAGACGTGACCGATGTTCAAACCATCACCACGGTACAAAAAGAATTTGATGGTTATGGTCTGATTCCCTATACCCGTCCTGACAACATTGGTAACGCCAAAATCAAGGGTATTGAATTGGGTGTGCAACGCTTCTTTGACTTCTTGCCCGCGCCCTTCAATAATTTTGGTGTGATCGCCAACTTCACCTATACCGATGGTTTGCTGGACAATGGTTACCAGTATCCCGGCTTGTCCCAGCACAGTGGCAACTTGGTGGCTTTGTATGAGGACGCGGCTTTCTCGGCTCGCTTGGCCTTTAACACCGGCGACAAAGCTTTGTACCTCTTCAATGAAGGCCGCCCCAACTACATTGGCGCGCGTTCGCAGCTTGATTTGCAATTGGGCTACAACGTGGACAAGAATTTGTCGCTCCAGTTCTCGGCGCTGAATCTGCGTCCCAAAGATTCTGCGACCTTGGAATACGGCGCGGCCGGCCCGATTCAGCTCAGCAGCTATTACCTCTCTGAAACCCGCTATTCACTTGGCATGCGCTACAAGTTCTAGGCTCCTTGAGCGCTGTGGCTGCAGCGCTTTTTTCTTACGGGCCCCGCTAGGGGCCCGTTCTCCTTCCCCGCTTAGGCGG
Source organism: Rhodoferax sp. (assembly GCA_040400635.1). Classification (GTDB taxonomy): domain Bacteria; phylum Pseudomonadota; class Gammaproteobacteria; order Burkholderiales; family Burkholderiaceae_C; genus Allorhodoferax. Next base: position 8,531 of record JBBAPY010000112.1, on the reverse strand, counting down.
CCGGCAGGCCCTTGCGGCCCGTGGAGTTGCGGATCACCAAGCGCGGGCGCAGCGTCTCTTCGCTGGCCTCTAATTTGCCTTCAATCAGTTCCAGCATGCGCATAAACGCCAGTTCGCCCATGGCCTCGCTTTGCATGTCCGCGGTGGTGAGTGAAGGCATGGCATACCGGGCAAAGGGAATGTCGTCAAAGCCGGCCACGGAGACTTGCTCAGGCACTTTGACACCGGCCACCTGGGCCTGGTTCATAAAGCCGATGGCCAATAAATCGTTGTAGCAAACCACGGCGTCGGGCCGGTCGCCGCGCATCAGCACCTCGCTGACAGCGTTTTCGCCGGCTTCAAACGTAGGCGACTGCGCGGCAAAGCATTGCACCGTCTGCCCGGCCGCACCGATCACCTCCATCAGGCCGGCTTTGCGCTCAGAGTCCCAGCGCGCCAGCGGGTAGCCCAGGTAGGCGATATTTTTGTGCCCCAGATCCAGCAGGTGTCGGCCCAGCATGCCCGCAGCCGAGCGGCCGTCAGCGCTGACACTGTGAAAGCCCGAACCCACCGAGCGGCCAAAAAATACCACGGGTTTGCGCAAATCGTGCAAGGCGGCGATGTCGGCATCGGGCATACGCGAGCTGACGATCAGGCCGTCCACGCGTCGGCTCAGGTCGCGCAGCATATTGGCCTCGCCGCTCAGGCGCTCGGCGGTGTCGACAAACAGCAGGCTGTAGCCATGTTCCATGGCTTTGCGGTTAGCACCCTTGACAATGCCGGTGAAGTGCGGGTTGCGGATGTCCAAAATCACCACCGCTACCGTCTTGGTGCGCCCGGTGATCATGCTGCGCGCCAGCGGGTCGGTGCGGTAGCCCAGCTGGGCAATCGCCTGGCGCAGTCGCTCCTCGGTGGCCTCTGTAAATTTTTGGGTGCCGTTAATGAACTTGGACACCGTGGCGGTGGAAACGTTGGCAATCCGTGCCACGTCTTTGATGGTGGCGGCGCGCCCTGTGGTCATACTCATGTGCAAAGTACCATTAAAAGAAGAGGTTTCCTCCATGCGCAATGTTAACGCTCTAGCGCGGTCAGTAGTGCAAGTCTGGGATTCGTTTACCTTTTCTTTTCCTTCAAGGTTAACTTAGGGTATTCCCCAGCTCGTCAAGCTCAATTCCTGGCTATACTAAGTAAACGTTTACTCCTCTACGCTGCGTGCGGCAAACCGAGAATTTTTGTGAAACCCTGTGAACGCTTTGCCTTATCGATGCCTGGCCGCCTGGCGGGCGCCGTCCTGGTCCTGTCCAGCATGCTCGTCAGCGGGTCTGGCTGGGCCCAAGAGAGCATCCAGGTCTGGACCCGCTCGTCGGCCGAGGGGCGCAAGACATACGAGTCCATCGCTAAGGCATTTACTGCGAAAACGGGAATCAGGGTGGAATATTTCAACGCCTGGACCGACTTTGAGCAGCGCATTGCACGCGCTGCCATCGGCGGCGATTTGCCCGACCTGATCATTAACGATAGCGGCGCCACTGGCCAGTTTGTGCAAATGGGCATGCTCGAGGCCGTGGACCGCCAAGCGGTTGTCGGCGGCCAAGACCTGCAAGAGCGCGCTTGGGCCACAGCCAAGGGCTACGACGGCAAGTACTACGGCGTGCCGACTTCGGCGCAGGCCATGGTCATGTACGTGCGCAAAGACTGGCGCACCAAGCTCAATTTACCAGTTCCCCAAACTTGGGATGATCTGGAAACACTGGCCAAAGCGTTCACCGCCGGTGACCCCGATGGCGACGGCAAGGCCAATACCTATGGCCTGATTTTTCCGGGTTCCGCCCAGCGCGGCTATGCCGCCTGGTACATGAGCTCCTTCCTATGGCAGGCCGGCGCCGAGTTTGTACGCCCCGTGGGCGGTGGACTTTTCAAGGGCGGCATGGACGAACCTGCCGCCGTCGCTGCCGTTTCCTGGATGCGCAAGATGCAGTGCGGGCTCAAAGTCACGCAGCCCGGCGCCATGAATGCGCCTACGCAAGAGGCCAATAAAGCCTTTATTTCCGGACAGGCCGGTATTTATATTTCCGGCCCCTACCATATTGCCCTGTTTGACCGCGAACCTGGCCGTGACAAAGTCGAGGCCGTCCCCGCACCGGCCGGGCCCGCCGGGCGCGGCGTCTTGGGCGGTGGCGAGTTGGCGTATTTCCCCAAAGCGGCGAAAAACAAAGTCGGTGCCCTGAAGTTTGTTGAGTTTTTGATATCTCCCGAAGGCCAGACTTTGGGTATGAAAGCCAGCGCCGGCGGTATTGCCGTGGTGCGTTTGCCCGTGAACCGCAAAGTCGATCCCGCACAAGTCAATAATGACGAGCGCTGGAAAATGGTGGCCCAGGAATACGAGAAAAATGCCCACACCATGCCCGCTATTCCCAATTGGACGCGCATGCAGCAAGTGATTGGCGAAGGCCTCAATGCCATCTTGTCGCGCTGCAGCAAAGACGTTGCGGCGGATTTGAAAAAGCTCAACGTGCACGTCAACCAAGAACTCTCGGCGCAAAGGGTGTTGGCCAAATGATGCGGACCTTGCGTCAATGGCTGGTGCCAGCCCTTTTTTTAGCGCCCGCTTTACTGGTCTTTACCTGGTTTAAATTCATACCCATGGCCCTGGGCCTGCGCATGAGTTTTTACAAAGTCAATTTTGGTGCGCCCAACGAGTGGATTGGCCTGGAAAACTTTAGCCGTGTGCTCGAAGACGAGGCACTCGGCGCGGCCGCCTGGAATACGTTCTTGTATGTCTCTTGCACCGTCAGTTTATCGGTGGTGCTGGCCTTGTTGCTGGCGCTCTCCATGCAGGGCGTCACGCGCCATATCCGGATGATTCGCACCGCATTGTTTTTGCCTGCGATTACCAGCGCTGCGGTATTGGCCGAGGTGTGGCGTATTTTGTATGCGCCCACGCCGGACGGCATTATGAATTCCATCGCCGGGCTGTTTGGCATTGCGGCCCAAGGGTATTTGAACGACCCGGACTGGGCTTTGCAGTGGCTCATGCTCATGCATTTATGGAAAAGTGTGCCCTACGACATGGTGATATTTGTCGCCGGTATGGCCACCATCAACCAAGAACTGTACGAGGCCGCCCGCGTCGACGGCGCTACCGCCTGGCAGCGCCTGCGCTTTGTCACCTTACCGGGCCTCACGCACGCCATCACTATCGTCATTGTGCTGGGCATGATTCGCGGGTTTCGGGTTTTTGCCGAAATCCAGGCCACCACCGGCGGCGGCCCGGCCGGGGCCACTGAAGTCATCATGACAAGGATTTACAAACTCGGTTTTGTGCAGTTTGACTATGGCTACGCCTCAGCCGCATCGGTGGTCTTATTCGTATTTACCGCGCTGTGCACCATGCTGTATTTGCAATGGCGCAAAAGGCTGGAGGCGTGATGCAAGAAAGCTTTTCATGGGCCAAGTGGGGCGCTGCTGTGCCGCGCTGGGCTTTTTATGCACTGTTACTGGTGGTGTTTGTCGGGCCATTTTGGGCCTTTGCCATGACGGCATTTAGCGGGGTGACATTGCAGCCGGGCGAGCTGGTGTTTTGGCCCAAGTTACCCACGCTGGACAATTTCCATTACGCCTGGTTCAAAACCCGGGTGTGGCGCTATTTGCTCAATTCCATGCTGATCGTCACCTTTGGCTTGGTATTGCAAGTGAGCATCAGTTCTTTGGCCGCCTATGCGCTGGCGCGCAAAAAATTTGTGGGCTCGGCGGTGGTCTCCATGTTGATACTAAGCACCATGATGCTGCCCGAAGAGGTGATTGCCATTCCCTTGTATTTGGTGCTGGGCAATATTCCTTTATTTAAAGTGAGTTTGCTCAATACCCACTTGGGCATGATCTTGCCCCTGATCGGCTGGGCCTTCTCCATCTTCATGCTCACCGAGTTTATGAAGAAAGTACCTCTCGAACTCGAGGAGGCGGCCCGCATGGACGGCGCCAGCGAGTGGCAAATATTTTGGTTGGTCATATTGCCGCTGATTAAGCCGGCGCTGGGCACCGTCACCGTGTTTGGCTTCATCATGATTTGGGATCAGTATTTATTGCCGCTCATCGTGGCCAACCGTGAAGATCTGTACACGCTGCCTGTGGCCTTGGCCTCGGTGCGCGCTGACGAGGCTATGCCGCCGGCGGTATTTGTAGCCATTACCTTGATCGCCATGCTGCCCTCGATTCTTATTTACCTCGCCATGCAAAAGGCATTTAACCGGGGCCTGCTGGCAGGCGCCGTCAAGGGCTAGACCATGCCACAAGTGATATTAGACAAAGTCAGTAAAAGTTTTGCCGGTGTACCGGTGCTTCGCGATGTGTCGGTTCATATTGCCGAGGGCGAATTTTGCGTCCTGGTCGGCCCTAGCGGTTCGGGTAAATCGACGCTGCTGCGGGTGATCGCCGGTCTGGAGCCGCCCACCGCCGGGCGGGTGCATATTGGGCCGCGTGACGTCACTGATTTGCCTCCGAAGGCGCGTGACGTCGCCATGGTCTTCCAAAGCTATGCGCTCTACCCGCAGCTCAGCGTGCGCGACAACATGGGCTTTGGCTTGCGCCTGGCCGGCCAGCCCAAAGCCACGATTTCCGCCAAAGTGGATGCGGCGGCCCAGTCGCTGGGCCTGACCGACTTGCTGGACCGTTTTCCTCGTCAGCTCTCGGGCGGCCAACGCCAGCGCGTGGCCATGGGCCGGGCCATGGTGCGCGCGCCCGCGGTGTTTTTGTTTGACGAGCCGCTCTCCAACCTAGACGCGTCGCTGCGTTCGAGCGTGCGGGCCGAAATCCGCGCCATGCATGCACGCAGCAAAACCACTTCGGTTTACGTCACCCACGACCAGACCGAGGCCATGACGCTGGGCGACCGCATCGTGGTACTGCGCAATGGCGCGGTGGAACAAAGCGGCACTCCGCAAGCGTTGTACCAGGCGCCGGTCAACCGCTTTGTGGCCAGCTTTATCGGTACGCCTGCGATGAATTTTTTGCAAGGGCGCCTGGCCCCGGATGCCCAGGGCCAGTTGACTTTTACGAATACCAGTGGCCAGGTGCAACTGCCGGTGCCCGGCCACAGTGTGCAAACTGGAAGTTGTACGCTTGGTTTGCGGCCCGAGCACGGCACCTTGGTGGCAGCCGGTACGGTCGCGCCTGCGGCGGCGTTTGCGCTGAGCTGCCAGGTGCAGTCCTTGGAATTTACGGGCGCCGATACATTTGTGACAGTGCACACACCCGTCGGTTCGGTGCTGGTCAAGTGCGATGACCGCGCCGCCTGGCGCGCCGGTGACGCGGCCACTTTGCTGTGCAGCATGGACCGCTTGCATGTTTTTGATGCTGCCGAGCAGCGTCTTGCCTTGACGGGATGGGGTGCATGAATTCACCGGAGTTAGCCAAGGTGCGCGAGGCACCGGTCGACGGATCTTTGCACGCGGTAATCAAAGGCGAGATATTTAGGCAGCTGCGCACCCTTTTTTCTACGTTGACGGAGCAGGGCCTTCAATACAGCTTGGATGGTGTTCGGGTGTTTGAAGCGGGAGACAAGTTTCTGCCCGGGAAAATATGCGCAGGCTTTGCCCACTTGCTTTTAGAGGCCGAAGGCGATGAGCGCGAGAAATTGATTCAGGATTTTCGGGCCATAGTGGACCTCACTTGCACCATGCGCAATGACACCTGGGGTATTTACTACGCCTGCGCCGGGCTGTATGCCTTGAAGAAAGCGGGCTTGCTCGAGGCTGCGGTGAGCGGATCAGCCTTGGCTAGCATGTGCCAAAGCGCTGACTGGCGCCGCTTTGTGCGCACCGAAGATTATTCGCTGATCGATTTACCGACCAATTACTACGGCGTGGCATTCAGTATTGCCCGCCTGCGCATGTTGTTAGGCTGGGAGGACGCCAGCGCCAGCGACGCATTATTGGAAAAAACCCTGGAGCATTACGATACCCATTCCGGTGAATATGGGTTTTGCGACGATTCCGATGGCGAAGGGCGCTTTGACCGGTATAGCATTTTGCTGGTGGCCGAAATTTGCGAGCGCTTTATTGAAACCGGACTGGAAGTCACACCCAAGCTGCGCGCGCTGTTGCGCAACTCGACCAATGTCGCGCTCAAATTGGCCAGCGCGCAGGGCGATGGCTTTTGTTTTGGGCGCAGTCTGGGGCCGTACGGTGATACCGCGGTATTGCAAATTTTGTCAGTGGCAGCCTATTTGAATGTGCTGACCGCCCAAGAGAAACCGTATGCCTACAGTTTGTGCGCTGCCGTGGTGCGCCGGTATATTGATTTTTGGTTCAACTCCGATATTGGCAGCGTCGATATGTGGGGCCAGGGCCGACGGGTGGATAGTTACCGGGGAAAATCCAGAATTTTGGGTGAAAACCTCTCGCTGATTCACCAGTTGATTGGTGCCGAAAATTTATGGAAAGCGTCCGGTTATGTTGCTACCAAACCCTGCAGCCCATTTGCTTTGCAAAATTGGCTGATTGCTAAGCACGCTCCCCTGCAATTGGTGCCATTTGCGGACGCCCAGTACCACCGTGCGCTGGCGATTTACCGGGACCGCCAGCATGTGTTTAGTTTGCTGATGGTCAATGGCGGTAGCAGCCAACACATGAACAGCCCGTATTACCCCTTGCCCTTTGCGCGCGGGATCATTGAAGGCATCGCCGACAGCGGGCTAGAGCATCCCCAGCTCATGCCCAAAATCACCTTGGAGGACGGCACCGAACTCATGGGTACCGCGTTTTTCAAGCACATCGAATGTGACACTGCGGGCGGCATACAGCGCGTGCGCTACCGCCTTGACAGCTTGAGCCGTGTGGGCGGGCCCGCCCCCGTCGAAGACGCCCGCTTTAGCGCAGAGGTGGAGTATGTGTTTGAGTCGGGACGCATTACCCGCACTGAGCGCTTTGTGCCACGCCAGAACGTACAGGTGCGTGCACTGAGCCTGGAGTTCTTAAGTTTTTCGTCCAACGCCTTGCAAGCCGGCGGGGGTGCGGTATTTTATAAAGGCAGTGTCAAGAGCTTTCAGGCGACCGGCGTAGAGCATTGCCAACTGGTGGCCTTAGACGGCCACACCAGCCTGCGCTCACCTAACGGCCCCATGCGTTCCCTCGTCAAATACCGGCGCGACAGTTTTAACGCCAGCGCACCATTTACGGTGCAGTGGACACTTACTTACCAATAGCGTTTTCGTCGCTCGCTCAAGGCGCAGGCCAGAGCAGCCAGTAAATGCTGTCGGGTTTTTCTTTGTGCAGCAGTGCCAGCGGCTTGGCCAGCATCTCAGGGGGGTAGGCCGCGCGGGCCAGCGCCAAGGCGTAGATGGCGGGTGGCAAATCAGGCGTTGGCTCCAGGCTGGTTGCAAACGTCCAGCCGCCGGGCTGGACCACCACTTCGGCCACACGCTGCAGCACCGATCGCAATGATTTCCCGTCGATTTCCAGGTGCCACAAGTCCAAGGGGCAACGGATGTCTTGGGCCGCAACGAGGCAGCGCGCATCGCTGGCCAGCAAGCCCTTGCCAGCGGGCACCAGGGCCTGCAGCCGCTGGCCATACAGCGCCAGGCGCGTGACGGCTTCCAGGGTAAAGGTGTGGTAGTGGTAAGGCTTGGTGCGGGCTAGCTCCAAAGGCATCCAGCCGCGCTTGTCGAACTGTGCTGCAAAGCGCTTGGTTTGGGCATCAAACACCAATTGGCGTGCGCGGGCCGTCTCGCCGGTGTAGAGCCAATACAGGGCCAGCTGGACATCAAAGAACATGCCGTGGTTGTTCTTGGCGGCCGCCTCTTCTTTGCCGTTGTCGCTGGTGCTCAGCCACTGCGCATACTGGACAAACCAATCGCGCAGTGCTTGCATCTCCGCCGCAGACAGCGCTGGCTGGATCAGTGCCGCAGCGTCGATGACTTTCCAAAGTTCTCGCGTATCAATAATGCCGATACCCCGTCCGTCCACGATGCCGGGGATGGACTGCGCATAGCGCAAGTGCGGATTCATGCGGGTAGCGGGCGTTAGGAACCAAGCACGAATCACCGCAGCGGCCTTCTCGGCATAGCGCGTATCTTGGGTAAAGCGGTACATCAGCGCCAGGTCTAGGCTGTCTTTGGCCATGTCTTGGAGGTTGTCGGCGTCGAGCGCGCTGCCATGCGACTCGGGGTTGCGCTGACCATCGCGCTGGATGTAGGGCAGGCCATTGGGCGTATTGGGGTTGGGCCACCAGTACGGGCCCATGCTCATGTAGTCGTTTTTGCTGCCCGAAGGGGGCGTGAGCGTCTTGTTCACCACGCTGCGGTAAGGCGCGAGCAGTGCTTTGGCGGCCCGCTCTTGGAGGGCTTGGTAGGCGGGCAAGATGGCCGGGTCGGCGGCCAGGATTTTTTGATGGGTTTGCGACAAGGTCTGCGGGTCCAAGGTCCACAAAGGGAAGGGCTCGGGCGCGTTGGCAGCATGGGCTGCTGGCACGGCCCAAAGGCCCCAGGCCAGAACCATCGAAAGCAAGGAGTGCATCAGGCGCATAAGAGAAAGCTCAATTTAACGTGCAAGGTACCG
>JBBAPY010000111.1:0-9409 GCA_040400635.1 Rhodoferax sp. | reverse complement strand
TTACGAAACGGACTGGTGCGGATGAAAACCATCACGTCACCTGCAAGTGAGTGCTGCTTGCGCGCCTTTTCCGCAGCACGACTGGCAAATTCTGTGACCGCTTGGGTCAGGTCAGATAGCTCTGTGACGGCATGTCCGAAGGAGCGTGTGCAAGCAATCTCTTTCTTTGGCGCCGGTGCATCATCAAGTCCTATGCATTGAGTGCCCTGAAGTTCACGAACTGTTCGCTCCAGCACAACGGACCACCCTCGGCGAATGGTGGCAGCATCCATGTGCACCAAGTCCTGCACGGTCTTGATTCCACCCTCAGTGAGCTGTTTGCTGATGCGCCTTCCGATGCCCCAGACCTCACCTACTTCAGTAGCCTCAAATACGCCTTGCCTTTCAACCGCCGAGAGAGTCTCCAGATTGCAAACCTGGGCTAGATGCGCTGGATAAACACCCAGCTTGCGCTCGGCCGTCTTGGCAATATGGTTAGCCAGTTTTGCAAGGGTCTTGGTTCGCCCGATTCCAATACCACAAGGGATTCCTGTCCACTGTAGGATGCGCGAGCGAATCTTATGACTGCGCTCTACCAAGTCACCACGAACGCCGTCAAGTCCGACGAAAGACTCGTCAATTGAGTAAATTTCCTGTGTTGGTCCCAATCCTGCTGCCAGGCTCATCATTCGGTCGCTGATATCACCATATAGAGCGAAATTCGCAGACAAAGCCACTAATCCATCTGACTCGGTCAGGTGCTTGATCTGAAACCACGGCGCACCCATCTTGATACCCAATGCCTTTGCCTCGTTGGATCGGGCTATTGCACAGCCGTCGTTGTTGCTGAGTACTACCGCTGGAATACCGTTAAGACTTGGCCGAAAGATTCGCTCGCAGCTGACATAGAAGTTGTTGCCGTCCACTAATGCGTACACCGCAGTCTCCTGTCAAACGTTAAATTGCTTGATGGTGCTGGTGACTACGCCCCATATTTCAATCGTTTGACCGTCCTTTGGAGTGATGTCAGGGTAGGTGGGGTTAGCCGATTTGAGCTTGATGCGCCCAACGCGCTGGCTGAGTACCTTCACGGTGAAGTCGCCGTCTACGATGGCGACCACGATGTGGGTATTGCGCGGCTTGATGGCCCGGTCCACCACCAAAATGTCACCATCAAAGATGCCGACCTCGGTCATGGAGTGGCCACTAGCACGCAGAAAATACGTCGCTTGGGAGTGTTTAATTAGCAGCTGGGCCAGATCAATGCGCTGTGCGCCTAGATCCTCGGCGGGAGAGGGAAAACCGGCCTGCACATGGCCGCGAACGAGTGAAACCGTTAAAGGAATGGTCGAGGCAAGGACCGGAGCGTCAAAAGACTGAATACTGTGCATAAACACAGTATAAACGGGACAAGTTTCTACTTACCGCGCCAGTTAAGAAATTCTTTAGTCCAACTAGGCGTTGAAAGGTTGCTCGACCTGAAACCTGTACAGTCTGCGCTAAATCGAACCAATCAGCCAGGCTTTAAGGTCGATGAGATTGGCCACCAGTGGACTGGGCGCGCAGGCTACTGGCCAGCGCTAGGATTGTGATGCAGACAGTCAGTGCTTTCTTCATGATTTTCCCGAACTAGGCTGGTGCACCTTCAAGGCTTGGGGGTGACCCGCCAGATGATGTTGCCCACGTCGTCGGCGACCAGCAGGGCTCCCCGCTTGTCGATCACCACGCCCACTGGCCTGCCCAGGGCATCCCCCTCGTCGCTGAGAAAACCGCTCAGCACATCCAGCGGCAACCCGGCCGGCTTACCGGCCTTGAAGGGAACGAATACGACTTTGTAGCCGCTATGCGGCCTGCGGTTCCACGAGCCGTGCTGGCCCACGAACATGCCGTTAGTGAACGGTGCGGGCAGGCGACTGCCAAAAGAGGATGCGAGACCCAGCGATGCGGTATGGGGCCCTAGCGCATAGTCGGGGACAAGGGCGCTGGCCACTAGCGCCAGGTTTGCCGGCTGGGCCCGGGTGTCCACGTTGGGGCCATAGTAGCTGTAGGGCCAGCCATAGAAAGCGCCTTCACGCACGGAAGTCAGGTAGTCGGGTACCAGGTCGCTGCCGATCTCATCTCGCTCGTTTACCACGGTCCAGAGCGTTCTGCCCGCATCATCCCAAGCCATGCCCACTGGGTTGCGCAAGCCGCTGGCAAATATGCGGTGCGCACCACTGCCCACTTCGACCTCCCAGATCGCCGCGCGACCGCTTTCTACCGCCATGCCGTTTTCCGCAACGTTGCTGTTCGATCCCACACTGACATACAGCTTGCTACCGTCCGCGCTGGCTAATAGGTTCTTAGTCCAGTGGTGGTTGATCGGTCCGCCGGGGAGGTCCAACAGCTTCGTAGGCTGTGCTGTGATGACCGTATCGCCTGTCTGATACGGAAAACTTAATACTGCATCGGCGTTGGCCACAAAGAGCCGATCACCGATCAAAGCCATGCCAAAGGGCGAGTTCAACCCCGACAGCAGCACCGAACGCACATCAGCTACGCCGTCCCCGTCGGTGTCGCGCAAGAGTGTGATGCGGTTGGCGCTCGGTACGGCGGCCCCGGCGCGCTGCATCACAAGGCCCGAAACCCAGTCCTTGATGCTCTTCATCCCTTGCGGTTTGGGCGGTGCGTTGGTCTCGGCTACCAACAAATCTCCGTTAGGCAGTACCAGCATCCAGCGGGGATGGTCTAGGCCGGTCGCAAAGGCTGCGACGCCGGTCCCCGCAGCCGACTTCGGAGTCGCCCCGATAGGCCAACCTTTTGCCGGCGCAATGTTCACGGTCGGCAATAGAGTCTTGTTTGGAGCAGGCAGCACAGGATGTTCGCCGGTGCCTTGGGCGACAGACAGGGTGGCCATCTCCCCGCAGCCGGTGGTCGCCAGAGCGGTGGCAATGCAACACGCTGCCAGCTCAGTCTGCCAACGGTTGTCAGGGTTACGGTGTCGGAACGAGAGGTAGAGTTTCATGCAAAGCTAAGTTTTGTTCGGTTGAAAAGGCTGCGATGCGCTTCATCAGGTACACGTGGCCACGTGAGACGAGCGCTGTTGACAGGCATCCCCGGGATCACCGGCATGTCATCTGGCTATTTCCATCTGCTTTTGACCTTTGTACTATACGGGTGTACGGAGTTATGCAACTTTGTCGCACCTCAAGTCAGGTGAATTTAACCCTCAACTTCTTGGCAACGCCGTGGGCTCGCTAATCGGTCGTGTCAGACCTTCATTGCAATGGCAAGTCGATAGTGATGCCGTCGCAAATGTAAAACAGCCAACAACAAAGACGCCACTTGCAGCAAAGCACAAAAGTAAAACGGTGCGCCAATGCGCCAGTCACCTTGTGGATAGTGCGACACCAAGGCCAGCATGGGGGCGCCCAACAACGGCGCTAACACAGCCATCAGTCCATTGAGTGAGCTCACAGCACCCATGGTCTGCCCTTGGCTTTTGCTGTCAGCCGCCGATGAAATCATGCTTTGTACGGAAGCCGTCACCGTGCCCCCCAGCAAGTTGACCGCGATCACCGCGTACATCATCCAGCCCTCGGTGGCTGCGCCCCACAAGGTGTACGCCATGACCGAGGACACCAAGCCCCACATAGCCAGCTTTTGCGGTGAAAATCGCTTGAGCAAACGCCCCAGCAACACCCCTTGCACCAGCACCGCCACAATGCCGACCGCGGCCAAAGACCAGCCGTTTTCGCGCGGCCCCCAGCCAAACTTGAAGCTGTTGTGAAGCACCCATACCGTATACAAAACAAACTGTGCCAACCCACTGAATGCCACCACCCCCACCAAAGGCCCCACGCCTTTGAGTTGCCCCAGTTTGCGCAGCGACGTGGCCGGATTGGCCGAACGCCAACTGAAGGCCTTGCGCTTGTCTAAGGGCAAGGACTCGGGCAAGACAAAGTAGCCGTACAGCAAATTCATCAGGGTCAGGCTGCCCGCCAAGTAAAACGGCAAATGCAAATTAACCGCCCCCAACAAGCCGCCCACCACCGGCCCGACGATGAAACCCACACCCATCATGGCACCCAAAAAGCCAAAACGCTTGGCGCGCTCCTCGGGGGCTGAGATGTCGGCCACATAGGCATTGGCGATGGCGACGTTGGCCTGCATGGCGCCTCCCAGCGTGCGGGCGATGATCAAACCGATCAAAGAAGTAGTCATGGCCGTGCCAAAAAAACTCACCCCCAAGCCCATAAAGCCTAACAACATCACCGGCCTGCGCCCAAAACGGTCAGATAAGGCCCCCAAAATCGGCGAGGCAACAAAGTTGGCCAAGCCAAAGGCTGCCGCTACCACGCCGTACCAAAATGCCTGATCGGCTTGGTCTGTGGAAAAACTGGCCACTAAAGTGGGCAACACCGGCACGACCACGCCAATGGCCGCCATATCAATCAGCACGGCGATCATGATGAAAGGCATGGCTGCCTCACGAGAACGAAACTTTTCAAGCACGGGGTAACTCCACGTTGGTCAACTTTTCTAACGGGGTCATGGCCACTTGAGTCCCGGGCTGCAAATGCGCTTGGATGGCTTGCATCCAAGGGGCAATCAAGGCACTCAACCGCTCACGGTCTGCGGCAAATAAAGCGCGAGCGGCTTCTTCAAAACCCTCCAGGCTGCCGGCCATAGCCGAGGAAAGCAGCAGATTTGGGACAATTTTGAGCATACGGATTGCTTGTTGGGTTGAGGTTTGGGATTTCCGGATGATCATCTCTTTCACCAAGAACAAGGAATTGGCTGCCTACGGCATCCTTTGGGACACCCCAATGGCACCTGGCTATTCCCATTTGCACCTGACATTTGTACTATAAGGGTGTGCACTTTTTCCCCAGGCTAAATCTGTTGAAACAAGCTAAATAAAAGGAAAAAGCATGATTTTCAGGCTTCGCCAAAGGACGCCCCATGATCACCATAACACCGCATAAATCGATCTACCAAAGGCTGAGCCAGGCGTTTCCCAAACCCGCTGGTGCAGCCAGTCGCTACCTGGATAAATACGTCAGCGCCCTGGAGCAAATGATTTTTGATGCCCTGCAGCGGGGGCAAACACCCCTACAGCGCAAGCTCAACCTGTACTCATTACCCCTGAAACAATTGGCCGCACAGGGAGGCCAGATAGGACCCAATCGCATTCGACTGCATGCCTGGCTCAAATCGCAAAACTTGGAACTGGTTCAGGCCGTGACCCTGGGCTCTAACCTGACCGGCGCAGTCTCCGAGGTGCGCCTGACCCACCTGGCGGCCATGACCAACGGCCTGGCCAACATCGAACATGCCATGCGCACGGCCCAAACGGACAGCGACATTGACCAGTACCTAGATGGCGACGCCCAGGCCAACTACCGCCTCTTTGACATGCTGTATCCCGACTACCGCTTTGACTGGACGCAGGCGCAAACCCGTGCGGTCTTTGACCCAGTGCCAGTGGATATACCGTCAGTCAAGGCCTACATGCTGTGGCTCAGCACCCAGGCCACCTTGATCAATTCGGCGCGCAAAGCCCTGTACCTGCGCCAGGCTAAGATCATTCTGACCGTGGCAAATCTCACCAAGGGGGTGTTTTACCAGCGCAAAAAACCCAGTGAGTTTGGACGCATGTACTACGAGGGCATCAGCGTGCAAAGCGTCAACAGGGAGTTGCGCCGCGCCATGCTGGGCAATTGCTTTGAGTACGACATCCGAAGCAGCGTAGTGGCCTGGAAAATGGGCTGGGCCCGCCACTGCATAGCCCACCTTGGCATAAACCAAGACATACGCAAAGTCTTCCCCACAACCCTGACCTACCTGGAGGACAAGGCCGACTTCATGCGCACGGTGCGGGCCTTTACCTTTGCCAATGTGGATAAAACCCAGGCCGAATTGCAGAACAAACTGCTCAAGCAGGCCTTTACCGCCATCAGCTTTGGCGCCCGAGCGCACAGCCGTGGCTGGCAGAACCAGGCAGGACAGTGGACCAACCCGGCTTTAGTCCATATCCTCAAAAACACCGAGGACAGGGACAGATTCCTAAATGACTCCAGCGTCCAGGCATTCATCCGGGAGCAAAACACGCTAGATGACTACCTGGTAGATCTAGTCCAGCGCCATGAGCCGCAACTGCTCAAGGATTCCCTGCTGACAGGCGCCAGTGGCAGACCAGCCAAGGCCAAGGTGGTGGCCTACCTTTACCAGCATGGAGAGACGCAGGTCATGGACGTGGTGCGCCAAGTGGCAGCTGAGCACGATCGAGTGCCCCTGGCCAATGTCCATGACGCCATCTTTTTCAAACGCCGCTTGGGTGCAGACTTGAAGTGGCTGATCGAAGACCGGATGCAAAAGGAGACAGGCAATCCCTACTGGAGCCTCAGCCCCAAGGAGCACCTGCGCTACGAGCCCAAAAGCCTAGATGCTGCGGCCTATGAAAAAGCCCACGAGGAATGGATTAAACAAGAGGAAGCCTATGCCAAGGCCTATTACGAGGGCAGGGCGGCGACCTATACCGAAGCCTGGTGGGCAGAGCAGGATGACTGAGCCGGTTTAGTGCGAGCCCATGGGTTTGATGGGCTCCAGGGTGGTCAGCTTGGGGGCGCGAAGTTGTTGAATCGCCTTTTGGGCACTTTGAACCTTTTGGCGATTACGCTCCATCTTGACCGCATTACTGGCGCGCTTTTGCGTGGCCCGTAGGGTGTCCATTCGCAGTTGATCAGGTGTCTTGGGGCCGGTGATTTCGCTCAGTCTCATACAAGTATTTAGCCCGCTATGCTTTGACTAGCCACCTGTAAATCGGAGCAAAAACGCCGTGGCAAGTGGAAAAAAATCCCACCAAAACAGCATAAAACCGCCGAAATGCAGGGGTTTGTGGGTGAATTTCGGGGGAAATTTCAAGGCAGTGGCCAGACGCCAGACAGGCATAGCTAAGAAAGTATTCATAGATTTCTGCCAATTCCCGGGGCCGCGCAATTATTCAGCCAGCGATAAATTTACCTTTGACTTTCGTTTGCGCTTGGGCTCCAAAAATGGCATCCGCAACTGAGAAAAGTCATCAATCATGCCCATGGCCTGCTCCCGCGCCGTTAGCCTATCTGCGCCATCTTGCCAAAAGCTGCTTTGGGGCAGCATGAATGCGTGCTCCCTTTGCAACCAGGCGGCGTTTTGCCAGGCACCAGATTGCACTGCATGGTCAAGTTCTCGCTGTTGCCGGTCAGTCCATCGCCGCACTTGGGGCACCGGATCTTTGCAGGGGAATATGCCGATCTCTACATTGGCGATCAAGTCAGCGGCTGCCTTTTTGTGCTGGCTGTAGATGGTGCGGATATTGGCCTGCTTCTTTCTAGCACTGGCCAAGGTATCCCGATTACGCGGTTTGCTTTTTGGGGAAACGCGCAGGTGAAGGCCCATTTCATAGCTGCCCCATTGGTACATTTCATCGCCTCGTACCGAATGATCCACAGCTACCTGCAGCAGGCTAAGGCGATAGGCACTGATCACCAGCGCTGCACTTTTATTGGCCACGGAACTGAGCTTGAATGGAGCACCCTTGTTGTAGTGCTCACCGCGCACGCGGGCCAAATCCCAGGCTTGTGCAATGATCAGCAACAGGTCTTGCGATGTCATTAGCTTGGGTATGGCTAGGCAAAGCATGTCCGGCATGGCCTTGGCTAGTTCTTTGTCCGTTACGAGCACCAATTGGCCGATCAGGCGGGTCACAAATTCCATCTCCACCTGTGGCGAATCAAACAGGTTGGTACCCCTGGTCTGCCACCAAGGCAGAACGCTGCCAGCGGTATATATGTCGCCAAACTGCTCCCAAATGCGGATCAGTCGCGCGTCTTCACACCTGCCGCCTTGCCTGCAAATCCACCAATAGTCCTTGCTGCAACGCAGCATGGCCAGCCACCAAAAGTACAGGCTAGTACTGAAGTTTTCAAGCGCGGGCGTAGCAGGGGCAGGGTGATGCATGCCGGTCTCCTTGTCATTTTTTTCACCGAAAAATGTCCAACGTGAAAAAAATGTTAAGCAAGAAACCATGGCGTGTCACTTAACACGCAGGGCTTTTAGTCTCCTAGTCAGCAGCAATGTCGCTGCTGACCACTTACCCAAGGAACACATCATGCAAATGTCCAACGGCGCCATCCGTCATGGCTCCACTCCCCAACTGCCCAATGGCGGCAACCTCCCAGCGCTGGCCAAGTCCGCACCCGAGATCGACCTGGATTCCTTTGACCTCAGCGACTTCGTGGTCACCACCAGCAAAAGCACCAAAACGGTGCGAACTACCGCCAAGACCAAGGAGCAAGTAGAGGTAGAAAAGTTCATGAAGGAAAGCTCAGAATTGTTTGAGCTGGGCATCAAATACGAAAAAGAGGTAGTGCAGCGCGGGCATCAGGCGCTGTATGAGCTATTGGCATCGATCTACAACCTGGCCCTGCGCATTGAGGAAAACGAGCAGGCGGTAAAGATCGTGGCTGCCATTCGCAAAGACCTCAAAGACAACCACGACATCAAACTGCAGACCAATGTGACGCCCATGGCTGCGGTGGTCCGTTTTGTAGTGCGCCAGGACAAGGTGGCGTCCAGCCGCTATGCCAAGGTCTTGGAGATCGCCCGCCAGGAGAACCTACCGGCAGAAGAATTACCGGCCTACATCAGCCGCAGGGGTGGCGTTACCCAGATCCAGGACACCGAATCCAATCAACTGGCCAAAAAAGGTGGCGAGAAGAACAGCAAAGAGCGCACAGAACTCATGCGTGAATATTTCACCCTGGTGGGCCAGGCCTCCAAGCAGTCCTTTACCTACGAAGGCGCGGTTGTAGCCCATGAGATCGAAAAGATCAGTGACGCCAAGGTCTCAGAGTTTTGCGTGTTTGTGGCACACCACGTGGGCGATGCTGAGTACAAAATGATCAACGCCAATGACCTGGGCCGCAGCTATGAGGACAACTTGCTGCGCTTTATTGGCAAAGACCTGCCCAATGACCCCTACGTACTGGAGCGGGGATTGCGTAACTTCAAGCGCAAGCTGTCCATGGATGAGAGCCAGCCCGAGGGCTTTCGCCAGGAGATGGTGCGCCAACTGGCCAAGCCCATGAAGTACAAGGAGACGGCGGTCATTGAGATGGACATGCCAGAAGTCGATGAGGCCTAGCCATGAGCCAAGCACTTGGACCATTTGGCAAAGCTACGGTGATCCTCTTTACCGCCCAGTTTGACAGCGAGCTCCCCAAGCTTGCTGAAATGAAGCGCCTATTGAAGATTCCGGATGGCAAATACTATCGTAGCCATGGCCATCACTCGGACCTATGTAACAAGATTGAGTCTTTGATTTACATCATGCGTAACCCTAGCGATGAGCAAGATGGCGATGTCCCGAACTCAGTTGCAGGTTTGAGTCGGTGGACATGATTATTAT
>JBBAPY010000110.1:0-9485 GCA_040400635.1 Rhodoferax sp. | reverse complement strand
AAACGGTATTGCATCGCCAACAGCAGTTCCACGCCACCGGCGCCGGCACCCACCACCGCAATACGGTGGGGCCCCTGCCCGGCACGCACATTGGCAAGCAATTGCAGCCAGCGCGCATTAAATGCCGCTATTGGTTTAACCGCTATGGCATGGTCCTGCGCACCCTGCACCTGCGCCAGTTGCGGCGTGGAGCCGGTATTGATGGCCAGCAGGTCATAGTCCAAAGGCGGGCGACCATGTAACAAGACCTGCCGTGCCTCGCGGTCTATGCCGGTAACTTGCGCCCGCACAAAACGTGCGCCGGCATAGACACACAAGCGCACCAGGTCCAGGTGAACTTCATCGTAGGCATAGTGCCCGGCCACATAACCGGGCAACATGCCGGAATACGGCGTATGCGCGTCGGTACACACCAGGGTCATTCGCAAACCGGGCAAGGCCTGCATGCCAAAGGCTTTGAGTACCGCCACATGGCTATGCCCGCCGCCCACCAACACCAGGTCGCGCAAGAGGGGGCCAGAGGGTGTTTGCATAGCGCCCGATTGTGCCGCCGCGCGCCTAGCCGCGCCGCCAGCGGTGCCAGCGTGCCAGCCACGACATGGCCGCAGCAGGCAAATGCGCACGCTGCCATTGGCCTGCCACCTGCTTGGCCGACTCGCTGAGCGTTGGGTAGGTGTGGATGGTCGCCAATAGGGCTTTCAAACCCAGGCCCTGGCGCATGGCCAGTACATAGGGCGCCAACAGCTCGGCCGCTTGCTCGCCGACGATGCTGACACCGAGCAAGGTGTCGCGGCCCGGCACGGTGAGCACTTTGACAAAACCGGCAGGCACTGCGCCAAGCGCTGCATCACAGATCGCACGGTCTAGCCCGGCCAGTTCAAAACGGGTGACTTCATAAGCCAGGCGGCGTTCCTGCGCCTGCTGTTCATTGAGGCCTACGCGCGCCACTTGCGGCGCCACATACACCGCCGTAGGCAGCACGCTGTAGTCCGGACGCAGCGCGCCCCAACCCTCCAACAAAGCATTGACCGCCGCATACCAAGCCTGGTGTGCAGCGGCGTGGGTAAATTGGTAAGGGCCCACCACATCACCGGCTGCGTAAATCGACGGAATCAGGGTTTGCAAATAGGCATCGGTGTGCAACTGCGTATCGCTGGCAATACCCAATTCCTCCAGGCCGAAACCGCTCAAATTTGGCTTGCGCCCTACCGCGCAGACCAGCAAATCGTAGGGCAGGGCAAACTCGTCCTGCGGCGCTGCTGGTGCATCAGAAGTTGCGAAGGTTGCGCCCTGAGGCCTGGTGTGCTGGCGCAGCACCAGCAGTTTGTCGGCACCGGCATGCGCCGGCAAAGTCTCGCAGCGAAGCACTTGGTGCGCGGTGAACATGCGCACGCCGTCGGCGCGCAAAGCCGTCTGCACCAAGTCGCTGACATCGGCGTCCTCGCGCGTCAACAAGCCAGGCGCTGCTTCGACCAGGCTGACTTGCGCACCCAGACGCGCAAAAGCTTGCGCCAGTTCGCAACCCACCGGCCCGCCACCTACGATGGCGATACGCCGGGGCAGCGCGCTAGATTGCTCCAAAGCCTGCCACAAGGTATCGCTGGTCACATAGCCGCTGTGTTCCAAGCCGGGAATAGCGGGCACAAGCGGCTGCGATCCGGTGGCCACAATGATGCTGCGTGCGCTGATGCGTTCGGGCGCCTGGCCGCTACGGCGCAGCTCCACGGTCCAGGGATCGACGATGGTGGCATAGGCCTGCACCACATCGACCCCCATGGCGCGGTAGCGCTCGGGGCTGTCATGCGGTGCAATCGCGGCAATGATGCTGCGCACCCGTTGCATGACCACGGCGAAGTCCACCTGCACCGGCCCGGTCTGCACGCCAAAACCCGGGGCTTGACGCGCTTGCTGCGCGATGCGGGCGCTTTGAATTAAGGCTTTGCTGGGCACACAGCCACGGTTGAGGCAGTCGCCACCCATCTCGCCCGCTTCCACCAAAGCCACGCGCGCCTGCGCATGCGCAGCCACATAAGCAGAGACCAAGCCACCGGCGCCGGCGCCGATGACGATCAGGTTGTAATCAAAGCGCAGCGGGCGTCTCCAGCGTGCGCCCACAGAGCGCTGGCGCAGCCACGCCAAGGTACGTCGCGTGAGCCACGGTGTGCAGGCTAAGGCCAGCGCCAAGGCAATCAAAACGGCGGCCACTTGGGGCTGCAATACTTCGGAAACTGATTCCAAGGCGGCCAACTGGCTGCCCGCTTGCAGATAAATCATGGTGGTTGGCAACATGCCTAATTGGCTAAATACATAAAAGCGCCAGGCTGGCATACGCGTCAAGCCCATGAGCACATTGATCACCCCAAAGGGCACCATCGGAATCAGGCGCAAACTCAGCAAATAGAAAACGCCTTCATGCTCCAGACTTCGCGTCATGCTGCGTAAACGCCGCGTCATACCGGGCCCGAGGTAGGCGGGCAGACTATCGGCCAGCACATGGCGCACCACCAACAAGGTCAGCGTTGCGCCCAGACTGGAAGCAAAAGACACCAGCAACAAACCCCAGCCAAAACCCAGCACCGCGCCACCGGCCAAAGTCAAAACCACAATACCAGGTACAGCGGCACTGGCCAGCAGCAGGTACAGCAGAAAAAACACGCCGCGCACCGTCCAAGGCGCTTGCGCGTACCAGGCTTGCAAGTGCTGGTAGTGCGCTTGCAAGTGCGACAGGCTGAACCACTCAGCGCCCTGCAGTACACCGACCAGCGCAAGCGCCATCAAGGACAGCAGCCCGACTCGCCACAGCAAGCGGGCGCTAAACACGTCCGTCCCGTCCCAAGCGTGCAAGCGGCTTGTCTTGCTGATCAGCTTGCGGCGGGCCTGCCGGCGCATCGGCCAGTACCCGTACACCGGCGGCGATGCGGCCTAGCCAAGTGATACAGCACAAGGCCGCAAAGCCGTAGGCCAGCGGCGCGAAATAGGTGGGCCAGATACACATAGCGCACAAGAGCGCCAGGGTTTCGGTCGCTTCGGTCAAGCCGCCCAAAAAATAAAAAGATTTATCAGGGTACTGTGGGTTGTAGAGGCCGCGCTGCGCTGCCAGTGCAGCAAAGGCCAGAAAGCTGCTGCCGGTACCTACAAAAGCGGTGAGCAAGACGGCTGCGGCCAATGCGTTGCGCGTCGGATCCGCCAAGGCAAAGGCCAGCACCATCAGCGCATAAAACACAAAGTCCAGCGCGATGTCTAAAAAGCCACCCAGCGCCGTGCTGCTTTCGCTCGCACGGGCGACTGTGCCGTCGAGTGCATCGCACAAGCGCGAGCACAGCAGCAAGGCCAAGCCCGCCATCCAGGCCTGCGACGCCACACAAGCAGCGGCGAAGACACCGAGCGCAAAACCAGCCCAGGTGATGTGGTTGGGCAAAACACCCCAGCGCAGCAGCGGCCGCGCCAGCGCTTGCACGGCCGGGCGTATCAGGCGGGTGGTAAAGCGGTCCAACATAGGGGCATTGTCGGTGCTAGTGATGACAGCTTGCACCGCCCTCAGGGGGCAGCCAGGTAAGTGACACGCTGCACATCGGCGATATCTGCCGGGTCGTGCGTGACCACAATGGCAGCCATGCCGCGCCGGACCACTGCGCCAAATACCAGCGCACGCATACGCTGGCGCAACGCGACATCCAGCTTGGCAAAAGGCTCATCGAGCATCAAGGCATGCGCTTGCGACAGCAATGCGCGCGCCAAGGCAGCGCGTGCACGCTGACCCCCTGATAGCGTGGCAGGGTCGGCATGTGCAAAACCGTCCAACTCCACTTCCTCCAAGGCTTGCGCTACCTGCGCCTCGCGTGCCGCCTGCGGTCCGGCGGCGACCGCAAACAACAAGTTTTCCCGTACCGTCATGTGGGCAAACAATAAATCGTCCTGGTACAGCAATGCAATGCGACGCGCGCGCGTGGGCAAGGTGTCCACACGCCGACCCATGACATGCAGCGTGCCCTGAAATTGCATGGCCGGCGCCAGCGTGCCGCAAACTGCCGCCAGCAGGCTGGACTTGCCCGAACCGCTGGCCCCCATGATGGTGTGTACCGCACCGGCCGGCAGCGCAATGGCCAGGTCTTGCAGCAGCACGCCGCTGGGGCTACACAGGCTGTGCACTTGCAGATGCAGTGCCAAGGGGGTTTCAGTGCCAGAGGACATATGCCGCTGCATCCTAAGCCAGCCCGCGCGCAGCAAGGGGCGGCGCAAAACGCCGCTTACGGCCCAGCCAGAGCGCCAGCCCAAACAGGCCTGCAGGCAGCAGCCATTGCAACAGCGCAAAGGCGGCCAGCAGCGAGCGCTGACCGCCCGAGGACAAGGCCAGCGCTTCGGTCGTCACCGTCGCAAAGCGCCCGCCACCGACAAACAAAGTAGGTAAGAACTGCGCCACACTGACGGCAAAGCCCACCGCAAAAGCCGCCGCCAAGGCCGCGCGTAACAAGGGCCACTGCACTTGCCACAGATAGGCCCAAAGCGAGCGGCCTAGGCTAGCGGCTAAATGCGCGCCGCGCCGATCCAGCGCGGCATACGGGCCTTGCAAGCTGAGCAGCACGTAGGGCCAGACGCTCGCACTATGCGCCAGCCACAAGCCCCAGCCCGTGGCATCCCAGCCCAGCGCCATGCACACGCGCTGCAAGCCAAGCGCCCACAGCAAGGTGGGCACAGCCAGGAGCAGGTAAGACGCACCGAACAAAGCCGCATGCCAGCGCAGGGGCAGGCATTCCAGACAAGCCATTGCCAGCACCAAAGCCATGCCTGCGCTGGCCAGGCCCAGCCACAAGGTCGTTTCCAGCACCCCAGCACTGGCCAGCACTTGCTGCCAAGCCTGCAGGGTCCAAGACTGCGGCCACACCGCAGGAAAAGCCCAAACCCCAGCGACACTGCTCCACAACAACGCGAAGCCAACCAGTAGATAAACGGCGGGCAGGCCACGCATCCAGCCCCGCCCGATGGCAGCCCCAGAGGCGCCGCTGCGCGCAAAGCATTCGCTTGCCGCCTGCCCCATGCGTTTGCGCGGCTTGGACTTGCCGTTGCTGCTGCTGTGGCTGAGGCTGTAGAAGGCATCTGCCAATCGCTGTGGCCCGCGCGTCCAGCGCGCTGGAGCCCGCCAGTGCAAGTCCATGCGGTACCCCATCACTGCCAGGCCAGCCACCAGCGCGGTGCAAAGCAAAAGGCAGAACACGGCGGCCAGGCCAAGAGCGCGGGTGCTTGGGCCGGCGTCCTGCAGCCACTGCCAGGCCAGCACCGCCAGTGTGGGCGGTGCGGTAGGCCCAATGATCCAGGCCACATCCACCACCGACAGGCTGTAGGCCCAGACGGCCAGCAGGGGCCCGGCCATGCGCGGCAGCAACTGCGGCCACACCACGCGCCACCAGGCTGATGGCAGGCTGTAGCCCAAAGTGGCAGCTACACGCAACTGCGCTTGCCATTGTTGCGCTACATCGGGGCGCTGTAAGTACGCCAATGCGCCCCACAGCAAAAACGGGATTTCTTTGCACACCAACACCAGCACCAAACCCAGAGCCCAAGGGTCTTGCGTGCTTTGCCAAGGCGGCGGCACGTCGAGCGGCCAGGGCATAGCCTGGGCCCAAGGGTGCAGCGCCGCAAACACAAGGCGCACCAAAACGCCCGAAGGGGCCAGCAAGAGCACACAGCCCAACGCGAAGGCCACATGCGGCAAGGCCAGCATGGCAGGCAAAAACGCGGCAGGCGCGCGTTGCGCGCGCAGACCCAAACCCGTGGACAGGATGCAGGCGCTTGCAGCCAGCGCGAGCAGGGTCGCCGCCACGCCACTGCACAGCGATAACACCAAAGCCTGTGCAAACTGCGGCTGCAGCAGCAATTGCGCGCAGGCCGTTGCCAAAGAAGTGTGCGTTGAAAAAAAGTCCACAAATACCTGTCGGTGCGAAAACAGCGATTGTCCGGCCAAGCCCTGTTAGGGCGACACGCGCCGGTTACCATAGCCGCCATGTTCAGTTACCGACACGCTTTTCACGCGGGCAACCATGCCGACGTGCTCAAACACATGGTTTTGCTGGCGCTGCTCAAGCACATGACGCTCAAAGAAACCCCGTTTACCGTGCTGGACACGCATGCCGGCGCCGGCTTGTACCGGCTCGACGGCGACTACGCCCAGACCAGCGCCGAGGCCAGCCAAGGCTTTTTGAAGCTAGCCCAGACCAGTCCCGCGCAAGCTTGGGCGCCGCTGGTGCAAGACTATCTGGACATGGTGGCCGGATTTAATGTAGCAGGCCAGTGGAAGGTCTATCCGGGCTCGCCCTTTATCTGCCAGCAGCCGCTGCGCGGGCGCGACAAACTCAAGCTGTTTGAACTGCACCCCACCGACAGCAAAACCTTGACCGCCAATATCGCGCAACTGGAGGCCGGGCGGCAAGTGGCGATCGCGCGCGAAGACGGTTTTGAAGCGGTGAAAAAATTCCTGCCACCGCCTTCGCGACGCGCTCTGCTGTTGTGCGATCCGAGTTATGAAATCAAAAGTGACTACGGCCGCACCGCGGCCATGGTGGCCGATGCCTTGACGCGCTTTGCTACCGGCAATTACATGGTCTGGTACCCCATCATCCCGCGCCCAGAAGCGCACGACCTGCCGCGCAAGCTGCGCACCCTGGCCAACAAAGCCGGCAAGAGCTGGCTGGACATTACGCTGACCGTGAAATCGAGCAAACTTTTGCAAGACGATGCCGGCGAAACCGTACGCCCGGGCCTGCCCGCCAGCGGCGTATTCCTGATCAACCCACCCTTCACGCTCAAAGCGCAATTGGCGCTGGCCTTGCCGCAACTGGTGCAGACGCTCCAGCAGGACACGCACGCGCGGCATACGCTGGAGTCGGGGGGCTGAGTCGCTGCAAAAGCAACTCGCCGATTCGGCGAGCCGACTTGTAGATCGGCTCCAACCCAGGCTTAGTGGGTCTGCCCATGCAAGCCGGCCTGCGTACCCGTCAGACCCAATTCCCGGCAAATCGCCAGCGTAGGCGCGCTCTGGTTGAGTGTGTAAAAGTGCAAACCCGGCGCGCCACCGGCCAGCAAGCGTTCGCACAAGCGGCTCACCACCTCCAGCCCGAAGGCTTGTACCGAGGCCATGTCCTGCCCAAAGCTTTCCAAGCGCTGGCGTATCCAGCGTGGGATTTCTGCGCCGCAGGCCGCTGAAAAGCGCAGCAACTGGCCGGTGTTGGCAATCGGCAAGATGCCAGGTACGACATCAATATCCAGCCCTAAAGCCGAGGTTTCCTCGACAAAGCGGAAGTAGGCATCGGCGTTGTAAAAGTACTGGGTGATAGCCGAATCGGCCCCGGCGCGCACCTTGGCGGCGTAGGCTTTCACGTCATCCTGCGGAGACGCGGCCTGCGGATGGGTTTCGGGATAGCAGGCCACTTCGATGTGAAAGTCTTTACCGGTCTCGCGGCGCACAAAGGCCACCAAATCGCTGGCATAGGGAAAGTCGCCGGGCACATAGTCAGGCGGCAAATCGCCGCGCAAAGCCACCAAATGGCGTACCCCCATGGCTTGCAGGGTTTGCAAATGGGCGCGCACCAAGTCGTGCGTGGCATGGATGCAGGTGAAGTGCGCCGCCGCGCGTTCGCCTTCGCTAGCAAGCTCGGCCACGGTGCGCAGGCTGCCCTCTTGGGTGGAGCCACCGGCACCGTAGGTGACGGAGCAAAAGCGGGCCTGTAAAACGGAAAGTTGCTGGCGCACTACGCGCAGTTTGTCAGCGCCTTCCACTGTCTTGGGAGGAAAGAATTCCAGACTGACTGGAACCCGTGGGGTAGAAAACATGGCGTTCTCATTCGGAAAAAGTGTCAAAGCCCGGATGCCGAGCGAAGATAAAAAATTCGCGGTTGCCGTCGCCCCCTGCAATCGGCGATTCGAACCACGCAGTGACCACCAGGCCAAGGGCTGCGCATGCATCACGCAGGCGCTGCTCTACGAAGGGGTACCAAGATGCGTCTTTGACAATGCCGCCTTTGCCGACCTGGCCGGGCTGCAGTTCAAACTGCGGCTTGACCAGGGTGAGCAAGCTTCCGCCCGGCTTGAGCAGGGCGAGCACAGCAGGCAAGACCAGGGTTTGCGAGATAAAGGACAAATCGGCCACGATCAAATCAAAAGACGGTGCAAAGGTCTGCACCACTGCTTCGTCATCGTCTGGCTCCTCGCCACTATCAAACACACCTTGCTCGCCGATGCTGTCTTCGTAGGCTTGCAGCAAATCATCGGCTGTCAAAGCACGCGCATTGACTTTTTCCACACAGAGCACGCGCGGGTCGGTGCGCAACTGCGGATGCAATTGCGCGCTACCCACGTCCACGCCCACAACAGATGCTGCCCCGTGCTGCAATAAGCAGTCGGTAAAGCCTCCGGTGGACTGGCCCACATCCAGGCATGCCATGCCGCTAACGTTCAATTGCACTTGCGCCAAGGCAGCCTCAAGCTTGAGACCACCGCGTGACACATAGCGCGCCTCTGCGGTATTGAGCAGCTTGAGCGGCGCGTCCTGGGGGACCTCGTCGCCATTTTTGAGGACGCGTTTCCACGTGTCCCCTTGCTGCCACAGAACCCCATCGGCAATCAGGCGCTGCGCCTGCGAACGGGTGCTGGCATGCTGGCGGTGCACCAGCAATTGGTCAATGCGCATTCAGTAGCGCATCAATACCGGTAGCTGTCCGCTTTGTAGGGGCCGGCCTTGCTCACGCCGATGTAATCGGCCTGCTCTTTGGTCAGCTCGGTCAGCATGGCGCCGACTTTCTTCAGGTGCAGGCGGGCCACTTTCTCGTCCAGGTGCTTGGGCAGCACATAGACCTTGCCGTTTTTGTATTCCTTGGGCTTGGTGAACAGCTCGATCTGCGCGATCGTCTGGTTGGCAAAGCTCGAAGACATGACAAAGCTGGGATGCCCGGTGCCGCAACCCAGGTTCACCAAGCGGCCTTTGGCCAACAAAATAATGCGCTTACCAGGGGCTTTGCCTTTGGCCGGGAAGATCACGTGGTCCACCTGGGGCTTGATCTCTTCCCACTTGCATTTGGACAGGGATTCCACGTCAATCTCGTTGTCAAAGTGACCGATGTTGCAGACGATGGCCTGGTCTTTCATGGCCTCCATGTGCTTGTAGGTGATCACGTTTTTGTTGCCGGTGGCGGACACAAAAATATCGGCCTTGTCGGCTGCGTATTCCATGGTGACCACTTTGTAGCCCTCCATAGCTGCTTGCAAGGCGTTGATGGGATCGATCTCCGTCACCCATACTTGGGCCGACAGGGCGCGCAAGGCCTGGGCCGAGCCCTTGCCCACGTCGCCGTAACCGGCCACCACAGCGACTTTGCCCGCGATCATCACGTCGGTGGCGCGCTTGATGGCGTCCACCAAAGATTCGCGGCAGCCGTACAGGTTGTCGAACTTGCTCTTGGTCACCGAGTCATTGACGTTGATGGCGCGGAAAGCCA
>JBBAPY010000109.1:0-9508 GCA_040400635.1 Rhodoferax sp. | reverse complement strand
TGCCGCCTATGCACGAGGCCTCGGCCGAGGTCGGGTCCACCGCAAACACAAACCCGGCGCGCTCAGCCGCATCGGCCACGCGCTGCGTGACGACGCCCGCCTCAGTCCAGATGGTGGCCACTTCACGATCCATACCAGGCAAAGTGCGCATCTGCACCGGGCCCAAGGTTTCGAGCTTTTCGGTGTTGATGACCACGCTCTTGCAGGTCAGCGGCACTGCGCCGCCGGTGTAGCCGGTGCCGCCGCCGCGTGGAATGATGGTCAACTCCAAGTCGATACAGCCTTTGACCAGCCGCGCCATTTCCTCTTCACTTTCGGGCGTGAGCACCACAAAAGGGTATTCCACACGCCAGTCGGTGGCATCGGTCACATGCGACACCCGGCTCAGGCCATCAAACTTGATGTTGCCCGGCGCCGTCAAGCGCCCCAGCACCCGCTGCGCCTTGCGGCGCAAAGCCGCAACCGCCACAAAAGCAGCATCAAAAGCATCAACCGCCGCCTGGGCCGCATCCAGCAAAGTGCCTACCAATACGTCGTGCCCGCCCGCGCCTTGCGGCGTGCGGCGTTTGTGAATCTCGCCCAGTCGGTGGCGCAGCGCATCGACCAGCATGCGCCGTCGCTTGGGGTTGTCCAGCAAGTCGTCTTGCAAATAGGGGTTGCGCTGCACCACCCACATATCGCCCAACACCTCGTACAACATGCGCGCCGAGCGCCCGGTGTTGCGCTCCTCGCGCAGTAGCAGCAAAGTGTCCCAGGCCGCAGGCCCGAGCAGGCGAATGACAATTTCCCGGTCTGAAAACGAGGTGTAGTTGTAGGGAATCTCGCGGATGCGCTCGGTGTGGGGCGGTGCGGCTGCGGGCAGCAAATGCGACAGGGAGGTGGGGGCGTTCATCGGGGCTGGGCAAATGACGTGCGCTGCGGAGAGGGCGCGGGCGGGAAGTGTTTTCGATATTACCGCAGTGCAGCATAGATCCCGCAGCTGGCACGCAATCGCCCTGCGCCGCGCCAGTTACAGTGGCTCTTATGAAAGATAAAAATGCATTACCCGATTGGCCCTACCCGCGCTGGATTGCGCACCGGGGGGCGGGCACGCTAGCGCCGGAAAATACCCTGGCCGCCTTGCGCCTGGGGGCCAGTTGGGGCTACCGCATGTTTGAGTGCGACGTCAAACTCAGCAGCGACGGTGTGCCCTTTTTGCTACATGACGATACCCTGACCCGCACCACCAGCGGCATCGCCCTGCCCGCTGCCGCCGACCCCGTGGCCGGTCACCAAACCTGGCACACCCTGTCGCAATTGGATGCCGGGGGCTGGCATAGCGCCGCCTACGCAGGCGAGCCGCTACCCACGCTAGCGGCGATTGCGCGTTTTTGCATCAGCAATGGCTATTTCCTCAATATCGAGATCAAACCGACCGTGGGCACCGAACGCCACACGGGTGAGGTGGTGGCGCAGCATGTAGCGAGGCTGTGGCACGGTGTTGCGGTGCCGCCCTTGCTCACCTCGTTTGACATCCCTGCGCTCGAAGGCGCTTTGGCAAAACATCCCGAGCTACCGCGCGGCCTACTCATCCATGCGCTGGAAGGCCAAACCTGGGCCCAGTGGCTGGGTCACGCGACCCGGCTGCAATGCCAAGCCATTGTCTGTAACCATGCGCTTTGGGGCTTAGAGTCCGTCGCCCTGGCCAAAGCATCGGGTTTTCGCTTGCTCAGCTACACCGTCAATGACGATCACGAGGCCCAGCGGCTGGTGGGCTTGGGTACCGACGGGGTGATTACGGATCGGGTGGACTATTTCAACCCTGCGGCGTCCAATTGAAATGCGCCGCCACGGCGCCTGCTAATGGCCAGCGGAATAAAGCCTAAGGCCAAGCCACCGATACCGATGATGTTGGTTAGCGTATCAAAGCTGACCACCGCGCTGTAGACCGCCACAAACACCATAAAACTAGCGCTCAGGAACGGCCATAGGACATAGGACACCTTTTCTCTTGCGCCTGCGTTCAACTTTTCCCGGTAGTGCCAAGCACAGGCAAATCCGGCCATGCTCATGTAAAAACAGATTTGAAAGCAGGTTGCGGCCACCGACTTGTCGAGAATATCTTTCACGCTGGGCATGTAGGAAGAGGCGAAAAGCAATACCACTCCAAGCGCCCAAATAGCAAAAGTGGCAACCCAGGGTGTTTGCCATTCCGGGTGGATGCGTGAGTAACGGGGGTGCAGGGCATTGTCACGGGCCATGGCAAACATGCCGCGACTAAATTGCAGAATCTGCGTCTCAATGGTACCGATTGTGGACAAAATGGTTGATAGAACTGCCAAATAATTCCAAGGAGGTGCAAACAGCTTGTTGGCAATAGCGTAAAGCACATTGGTATTGGCTTCGGCAATTTCTTTGTCACTGAGCACCAGCAATACGACAATGATCAAGATCAGGTAGAACAGCATCAGACTCGTCATTGCCCAGAACGCGCCTTGTCCTGCAGGTTGCGGTTCACCTTCCAGGGTCTCTTCGCCCAGGTTCATGGTGACGTCCCATCCCCAGTAAAAGAAGATCGCGGTGAGCGCACCCGTGGCAAAGGTGGCGGGGGTGAAGTCAAACAGCCAATCCCACGAAGGGATGTGCGCCGGGTGTGCGCCGTATTGCACAAATGCGCCAATCACCAATGCCACCACAATGGCGGCTTCGACCAGTGTCAAAATCAATTGGGCATAACTGGCGTGTTTGATGCCCTTGGTCACCACGATGGTGACAAGCGTCAGCCAAAGGGCCGCGGTAGAGGTCACCCAACCCGTGCTTTCCTTGAGGTCGGTTGTGATATCAAAGTATTCTTGAATCAGCGTAAGTGTGGAAGTGGCTGCAGGAATCGTGGCAGAGACCATGAACACCACGGACGCCACGAGCAAACCCCAACCCGAAAAAAAGCCCCAGGTCGGACCAAATATTGTCCCTACCCAAGCATAGGTCGCGCCAGCGTGCGAAGTGGTTTGATTCAAGTGGATAAATGCCAGCATGATGCCAAACATGATGAGCCCACAATACAGAACACTGCCCACCGATAAGGGGCCCACTGCGGCCACTATGACGGCTGCGGTTACAGCCACACTGAACGCAGGTGCGGAGCCAGCCACGCCCATGACGGTAGATTCAACCGTGCCTAAGGCGCCTGTGGCCAAGCTCTTGCTCTCGTCTGTCATGCAATTCTCCTTGTGGTTATACGCTTGAGCTCCCTAGAGCGCATAGCGAATTTGATATCACGAAAGTAAACATACCATAATTTGAAATTGTTTTTACCTCCATTTTTTGCCAATAACGGTGCTGTAGCTTTCAGAGCGGCTGATGCGCATTAGCTGACCGCACAAGGCCTAAAAATAAATATTTCCATAAAGTAAGTTTTTATCGCAAAACAATACATAATTAACGTATCGCAATTCTTTTCCAAATTGTTATGCGTTATTTTGACTATGCTGCGGCTGGTCCGTCGGACCCATTCCACTCCCCCGCATTGCGCAAACTGCGGCTTCTTGCCCACCTGCTGCGTGCAGTCAGCGCCGGATACGCTGGCTGGGTGTTGTGGGGCATTCTGACCGGGTGGCTGGACGCAGAAAGAATACAGCGCGTCTTTTCGAGCTACTTGGAGCGCGACCTGTCCGCCATGGCCGCTTCGCAGCGCTATGGCGCCTTGGCGGTGGATCTGATGGTTTGGTTTTTGCTTTTCATGGCCGTGGCGTATTGCTGGAATTTTTTGCGCTGCCTGACCCTAGCCAATCGCCTGCCCGAAGCAGCACACCACCTGTCGCGATGCGCCTGGTTTGCCATTGCTTGCGAGACCCTCACCGAGCTAACTCGCCCATTGCAAACCTTTTTGCTAACCCTGCATCTGCCCGCCGCGGAGCAGGTCTGGAAATGGAGCTTTCACAACGTCCACCTCTTAGCCATCTTGTTTTGCTTGGCCCTACTGATGTTTGCCTACGTGTTCACCTGGACGATGGAACTGGCCGAGGAAAACCGGAGCTTTGTTTGATGCCGATTGTGGTGAACCTGGATGTGATGCTGGCCAAACGCAAGATGCGCTCACGTGAACTGGCTGAACTGGTAGGCATTACCGAGCAGAACATATCGCTGCTCAAGTCCGGCAAAGTCAAAGGCGTGCGCTTTGAGACTTTGGAGCGTATTTGCGAAGTGCTGCAGTGCCAGCCCGGCGATATTTTGGAATTTGTCAACCACTCTGGCGCGCCAGCCGCGCCCTTACCACCATGAAGTACCTGCCCTTACTAGTTTGTAGCAGCTTGCTCTTGAGCGCATGCAGCACCGCACCTACCCACCCCAGCCTCAGCGCCAAGCCGGTGCACAGCACCATGGCCGCACCAGAGCGCACCGCCTTGCCGCCATTGGTACCCGCCCGCATGTATGTGGCCGACTGGAATGGCAATGGGGGTTACCAAATTTCGCCCGACGGTAAGCAAATTCTGTGGGCCGCGCGTAAAGGCTTGAACCAAGGCTTGTTCGTGAAAAACCTGGAGACAGGCCGCGTACACAGCTACGCAATACCCGCTTTGGGCCGATGGGCAGAAGACAGCCGCCATATCATCCTGCAGCTTGACAATGGTGACGAAAACAGCACCCTGATGCTGCTTGATAGCTTTGCGCAATCCATGGATTTGAAGAATATCACCCCCTTTGCGGGTGCGAATTCGAGGTTGCAAGCCACGATCGACGGCAGCGACGATTTACTGATTACAAGCAACAAACGCGATGCCAAGGTATTTGACCTGTACCGCTACCGTGCGGCCACCGGCACCTTGGATTTGCTCGCCGAAAACCCGGGTACGGTCCAAATCTGGCTAACCGATAGAGAAGGCACTTTGTTTGGCAGAGCGCGCAAAGGTGAAAACCAGTGGCTGGTAGAAAGCGCCCAGCCAGGGCCCTCGGGAATCGATTGGAAGTCTAGGTTCCATGTGCCCTTGACTGATACCGTAACGCCATTGCAAGTGTCCGACGATCATCGCTTTGCCTGGGCGCTGTCCAACCGGGGGCGCGACAAGACTGCCTTGGTTCGGCTCGATCTCCAGACCGGCGAAGAAACCGTGTTTTTCGCCGATCCGCGGGTGGACGTGTTTAGGGCCCATATCAGCGGGAGAACAAATACGCCCCTGGCCGTGACGCTCGAAGCTGGCGCGCAGGAATGGCGATTTTTTGACCCGAAGCTGCAAACCCTAGCCGACACGCTACGCAGGCCAAATACCAGCCGCATCGACCTGATCAGCATGAGCCGCGACGAAAGCCAGCTAGTGGTGCTCGAAACGGACAGCACCGGAGGCAGGTACGTACTGGTGGACGCCACCAACCAGCGCGCCGTGGTACTGGGCAAATTGAGCAGCAGCCGCATGCACGCGATCAGCCCGCTGCCCAAGCAAGTCCCGGTGGCCTTTGCGGCGCGCGACGGCTTGCCATTGCATGGCTACTTGACCACCCCAATCGACGCCACAGGCAAGGACATCAAAAACGCGCCTACCGTATTGTTGGTGCATGGAGGCCCCTGGGCGCGGGACTATGGCAATAACGATGACATGCCCTTCTTTCTTGCCAACCGGGGCTATGCGGTGCTGCAAGTGAACTACCGAGGCTCGTCAGGCTACGGCAAGGCGTTTCAGGAAGCGGCCAAAGGCGAATTTGCCGGCAAGATGCACACCGACTTGCTCGATGGCGTGGACTATCTGGTCCAGCAGGGCGTTACCGACCCCAGCAAAGTCGCCATCATGGGCGGGAGCTACGGCGGCTATGCCAGCTTAGTGGGCATGACGCACACGCCAGGTCGGTTTACTTGCGGCATCAGCTTGTTTGGCATGTCTGATATCGCCAGCTTGGTGAACGAGGCGCCGCCCTACTGGAGCTTGGGCCTGTTTAAGTGGCATGACTACGTGGGCGACCCGGCCAAGCCCGAGGACTTGCAACGCATGCGCGAGCAATCGCCCTTGTACAAGGCAGACCAGGTACGCGGCCCTATGCTGATATTGCAGGGAGCCAGAGACGCGCGTGTTCAGCTAAACCAGTCCACGCGCATGGTCGAGGCGCTCAAACAAGCAGGCAAGCCGGTGGACTTCGTGTTATTCCCCAATGCCGGTCACAACCTGTACCGCTGGACGGACAGACTCACCTACTACCGCAAGACCGAAGATTTTTTGGCCCAGTGCCTGGGCGGCCGCAGCGCAGGCTATGACTTCTTCGAGCTGGGAGGCTTGATTTTCTAGACGGGGTGGGTAGGCGTCGGATGGTGGCCAATTACATGCGATAGGAGCACACCGTAGTACGCCCTGAGCCATGCGGGCGCCGCCGGGGGTCGGCGTAAGTGTCGATTTCCACAAACCCCGCAGCGCGCATCATGCCCGCAGAGGCCAGGTTTTCCTCGTGGCGGTCGATAAACACCACCTCCGCGCCCAATTTTCCCAGCTCGGCCAATGCGGCTCGCAGCAGCAGCGTGCCCAAGCCGCGACCAACCCGGTCGCGCCGCACTACGGCTTCGCTCACATAACCCTGAGGCGTACCACGTGCTTGCTCGGGCAGGTAGTGGTCAAAGTCGGTGCTAAGGCCAAAAGTCACGGCGCCTATCAATTGCCCCTGGTCCAGCGCCAGCACGCCATAGGCGCGACCTTGGGCTATGTCGTCCAGGTGTTCGCGGATGCCGTCTTCGGGCAGGTAGTTCCAGATATTGGCGCCTTGGTCGAAGATCAGGGCTTGTAGTGCGGGCAGGTCTTGCGCACTGGCGGCAGCCAGGCGAATACCGGCGTCGGGCGCCGCGCTCATTTGCCCGCAGGTCGCAAAAACACCAGTTGGCTGAGCGAGCAGGCCAGCAACAGGCCAGCATAAGTGCCCATCTTGCCGTCATTGCCAAAAAACCAGAGCCCGGCGGCCAAGGCGCAGCAGCCCACCAGGGAATTGAGAATGCCCTGCCCCAGCCAGGACCCGGCCTTGGGCCTCACGCCCAGCACCACCGGGGCCGTCAGAGCCAGAAAAAACCCGACAAATACCGCTGGTGCCACAAAATTGAGCAAGTGGTTGGCAAAGTCGAACGGGCCCATGAATTCTTTCGTAGTAGCATCAAATTTTATAATCTCGCTTATCTATGGCAGTCTGGGCACTCGGCATCAACCACAACACCGCTCCGCTGGACCTGCGCGGAAGGTTTGCCTTTGCCATCGACAAGATCGAGCCCCACCTCTTAGGCCTGCGCCAATCCATGCCCAGCGCCCCCGAAGCGGCCATTGTCTCCACCTGCAACCGCACCGAGATTTACTGTGCTGGGGACCAGACGCAAATGGAGCACACGCTGGACTGGCTGGCCCAATCGGGCGGCGTTTCCACCCACACCCTGCGCTCGCACACCTACAGCCTGAGCGACCAAGAGGCCGCGCGCCATGCCTTTAGGGTGGCCAGCGGGCTGGACTCGATGGTGCTGGGCGAGCCGCAAATCCTGGGGCAGCTCAAAGACGCGGTGCGCGCGGCCGAGTCCGCCGGGGCCTTGGGCAGCACCTTGTCGCAAATGTTCCAGCGCTCGTTTGCGGTGGCCAAAGAGGTGCGCAGCTCCACCGAAATCGGCGCCCACTCCATCAGCATGGCCGCCGCAGCGGTGCGCTTGGCCGGGCAATTGTTTGAGGACATGGGCCAGGTCAAGGTTTTGTTTGTCGGCGCGGGCGAGATGATTGAGCTGTGCAGCACCCACTTTGCTGCCAAAAACCCCAAGTCCATCACCATCGCCAACCGCACCCTGGAGCGCGGCGAGCAATTGGCCGGGCGCTTTGGCGCCGAAGTGATGCGCTTGTCGGACCTGCCGGACCGGCT
Organism: Rhodoferax sp.; assembly: GCA_040400635.1. GTDB lineage: Bacteria > Pseudomonadota > Gammaproteobacteria > Burkholderiales > Burkholderiaceae_C > Allorhodoferax. The sequence continues at coordinate 1,669 of JBBAPY010000109.1, read as the reverse complement.
GGCCGAGTTTGACGCCGTGATTAGCTGTACTGCCAGCACCTTGCCCATCATCGGTCTGGGTGCGGTGGAGCGGGCCCTGAAAAAACGCAAACGCCGCCCCATGTTTATGGTCGACCTGGCAGTGCCACGCGACATCGAGCCGGAGGTGAAAAAACTGGGCGATGTGTATCTCTACACGGTGGACGACCTAGCGGGCGTGGTGCAAACCGGCCAGGCCAACCGCCAGGCGGCCGTGGCCCAGGCCGAGGCGATTGTGGACGCCGGGGTACAAAGCTTTATGCACTGGCTGGACCAGCGCCACACGGTACCCCTGATACAGCAACTCAACGCCCAGGCCGACGCCTGGCGTGCACATGAACTGGCGCGCGCACGCAAAGCGCTGGCCAAAGGCGAGGATGTGGAGGCGGTGCTGGAAGCCTTGTCCAAAGGCTTGACGCAAAAAATGCTGCACGGCGCCTTTGCCGAGCTGCACGGCGCCGACACAGCGGCACGCGAACGCGCCCGCCACGCCATAGAACATCTCTTTTTGCGCAAAGAGCGTTAGCGACGCTACACGCTGGCGCAACGCCAGCCGCCGCGCTGCATGCCGTCCACCGGCTGGCACACCGGCCCTTCCCCGCTACGCCGGGCCTCTTTCAGTCTCTTTTTGTATTCCGCCATGAAACCGTTTTTACGCCAACAACTTGCACGCTATACCGACCGCCTGGGCGAGCTGGAATTTTTGCTCTCACGCGAAGACATCATGAAAGACATGACGCAGTTTTTGGCGCTCTCGCGCGAGCATACCGAGGTGGGCGCAGTGGCCAGCCGCTGGGCGCGTTACCAGGAGCGCGAGGCCGATTTATCGACCGCCACCGAGATGCTCGATAGCGCGGGCACCGATGCGGACATGAAAGCCATGGCGCAGGAAGAATTGGACAGCGCCAGCGCCGAGTTAACCCAACTCGAAGCAGAACTGACGCGCATGCTGCTGCCCAAAGACCCGGACGATGCGCGCAACGCCTTTGTGGAAATCCGCGCCGGCACGGGCGGCGATGAGTCCACGTTATTTGCCGGTGACCTGGCGCGCATGTACACCCGCTACTGCGATAGCCTGGGCTGGAAAACCGAGATCATGAGCGAGTCGGCCAGCGAGCTAGGCGGCTATAAAGAAGTGGTGCTGCGCGTAGAGGGCCACAACGTGTATGGCGCGCTAAAGTTTGAATCCGGCGGCCACCGCGTGCAACGCGTACCCGTCACCGAAACCCAGGGCCGCATCCACACCAGCGCCTGCACCGTGGCGGTGCTGGCCGAACCGGACGAGGCCGAAGCCATCAAGATCAACCCCGCCGACTTGCGCATTGACACCTACCGCGCCAGCGGTGCCGGTGGACAGCACATCAACAAAACCGATTCGGCGGTGCGCATTACCCACTTGCCTACCGGCATCGTCGCCGAATGCCAAGACGGGCGCAGCCAACATAGCAACAAAGCGCAAGCCTTGCGCGTACTGACCGCGCGCATCCAAGAAAAAGACCGCTCCGAGCGAGCCGCCAAAGACGCCGCCGAGCGCAAAAGCCTGGTCGGCACGGGCGACCGCAGCGACCGCATCCGCACCTACAACTTCCCCCAAGGCCGCCTGACCGACCACCGCATCAACCTGACGCTGTACAAATTACTCACCATCATG
>JBBAPY010000108.1:0-9509 GCA_040400635.1 Rhodoferax sp. | reverse complement strand
TTTTCGCCACAGCGTCGGGCTTGATGATGGAGAGCGTGCGTTCGATTGCCATAGTCTTGAGTAAACCTTCGTTTTGAATAGTATCGCCACCCTGCGTGGCAAAGCGCCCGATTTTAGCACCCGGCCCCTAGCGTGGGCGACCTTTTCCCCTGGGGCCAAAGGGCATGGCGCCGAACTTGCCGCCCTGCTGTTTGCGCTGGCGCGTCAAACTATCTGCACCGATATAGCCTACGGAGGTTTTCAAGGGATCGGGCTGACCCGCCGGCACCCTGGCGGGCGCTGGCCGCGGCTCATCCACCGGGCTGGCAAACTTATTCTTCGCAAGCATGGGGCCACGACCGTTGCGCGGACCGCTTGCGGCACCCGGCCCCCGTGCTTTACCGTAGGCCGGTTTGCCCGAGCCCATGCGTTCGGCCCGCCCAGGTGCGGCTTGCCCAGGGGCACCTGCAGGGCCGCCGGCCGCCTGGGTCAAGGCGCGGATGTCGGATTCTTCCAACTCCATCCAAGCGCCACGCTTAAGTCCACGCGGCAAGAGCATTGCGCCATAGCGGATCCGAATGAGGCGGCTGACCGCATGGCCCACGGCCTCGATCATCCGGCGCACCTCACGGTTACGCCCTTCAGAAATCGTCACACGGTACCAGCAATTACTGCCCTCGCCACCACCGTCTTGGATGGTGCCAAACTGCGCCACGCCATCGTCTAGGCGCACACCGTCGAGCAGCATGTGCTTCTCATCGCGGCTCAGGGAGCCCAAAACCCGCACCGCATATTCGCGCTCCAGACCGAAACGCGGATGCATCAGTTGATTTGCCAGATCACCAGAACTGGTAAACAGCAACAAGCCTTCGGTATTGAGGTCCAAGCGACCTACGGATTGCCACTTGCCCTGCTGCAGTTTGGGCAGCCGTCGAAACACGGTAGGCCGGTTTTGTGGGTCATCGTGCGTCACCACTTCGCCGACCGGCTTGTGGTAGGCGATCACCCGCGCAGGCGGCGGGTCAATCCGAAAACGCACCGGCTTGCCATTGACCTTGATATGGTCACCAAACTGAATCCGCTGCCCGATATGCGCCGGTTCGTTATTCACCGATATGCGCCCTTCCAAGATCAGGCGCTCCATCTCCAGGCGCGAACCCATGCCCGATTGCGCCAAAATTTTGTGCAACTTGGGCGTCTCAGCTTGCGCTTGCAAGATGCGCCGAGACACTGGCTCGGTGGCATCAGCATCTTCCAGGTCAAACGCGCCTGACACCACCGCATCAAACAGGCTGTCGGACTGTGGTGGCGCACCGTCCGATGCAATGGCCGCGTCGGCAGGCGGCTTGGCTAACGCGATTGCATCGATGGGCAATGCGTCATGGGCCGTGGGTTTTGTCACAGTAGTGGGCTTTCCTGGGAAATGATCAGACTGGGCTTGCGGGGTCAGCAGAGTCCGGCTCTGGCGTATCTTGGACCGAGCGCAATGCCAGCTGCGCAGTGGCCGGGTCGGCATCGCCGTTTGCGGTATCGGGCGCTGCCAATAGCAACTCCGCATTGGGAATAGCGCCTGCCACGGCATCGGCCAGCATCTGGACGTTGGCATGGCCCATCGCTTCCAAGGGCGGTAAATCCCCCAAGCTGGACAGCCCTAAATCATCTAAAAATTGCTTGGTAGTGGCAAACAAAGCCGGGCGTCCTGGCGCCTCGCGGTGGCCAATGACTTCGACCCAGCCCCGGTCTTCCAGTTGTTTAAGCAATAGGGAATTGATCGTAACGCCGCGGATATCTTCCATATCGCCGCGCGTGACCGGTTGCCGGTAAGCGATGATGGCCAGCGTTTCGAGCGTAGCGCGCGTATAGCGAGGCGGCTTTTCCGGGTGCAGCCGGTCCAGGTATTCGCGCATTTGCGGGCGGCTTTGGAAGCGCCAGCCGGTGGCCACTTGGACCAGCTCAATGCCTTTGGCCTCCCACTCGGTTCCCAGTTGCAACAGCAGCGCATGGATTTCCTCTTCACCCAAGGTGTCCTGAAACAAAGTTGCCATATCGCGCAAGCTCAGGGCTTGTTGCCCGCACAACAGTGCAGTTTCTAGGATTCGCAAAGCGTGGGCCATATTCATGATGCAAATAGCGGGGCGGTGGAGCTTGCGCTCGCAGCCTAAAAGTAGCGTATTCTGGAACCCATAAGCGGCTGCTCCAGAAGGCCGCGGGGTTCAGGCGCCGGGGCACCTAGATCGGATCTGCATTGTAACTAAGGCCCCAATCGGTCAGTAGCGCCGCCAAGTCCAGTGGCAAAGCGCTTTCAAAGGACAGCGGCGCACCCGTAATCGGGTGGGCAAAGGCCAGCCTGAAGGCATGGAGCGCTTGCCGTGCCAGCTGGGGTACGGCTGGCCCCCCATATACGGAATCCCCCAATAACGGGTGGCCCAAGGAGGCCATGTGCACCCGGATTTGGTGGGTGCGACCGGTGTGCAGCACGCAGTGGACCAGGCAGCCTTGCGGGACCTGTCCCAGTAAATGAATATCGGTTTGTGCAGTTTTTCCTGGCGTGGTGGCCAGATCAACGACGGCCATGCGCAGGCGGTTGCGCGTGTCGCGGCCTATTGGTGCTTTAACGCTTTGCTGAGGTGTGCCGCGCCATGGGCCTTTGGCCAATGCCAAATACTGGCGGTGCATGCTACGCGCGGCGATAGCCTGGACCAAGGCGTCCATGGCCTGGCGGGTGCGCGCCACCACCATCAGGCCGCTGGTATCTTTATCTAGTCGATGCACAATGCCCGCGCGCGGCACCGTTGCCAAGCCGGGGTCCATTGCCAGGAGCCCGTTGAGTAAAGTGCCACTCCAATTGCCAGGCGCCGGATGCACCACCAGGCCCGCCGCCTTGTCCAGTACGTAAACCTGCGCATCCTGATAAACCACCTGCAAGTCCATGGCCTGCGGCGCAAATGCCTGGCTTTGCGCTGTCGGACGCAATTCCAACTGCAATGCATCGCCTGCTTTGAGCTTGGAAGCTTGCTTGTACCACTGCACGCCGTTAACACAAACGCCACCAGCGTCTATCAACTGCTGCAAGTAATTGCGGGAAAACTCTGGAGCCACCTGCACCAGCACTTTGTCCATTCGCTGGCCATGCATATGAAGATCGACGCTCAGCTGGCGCAGTTCCACACCACCCGGTAGGATGTCATCAGCCTCATCCTGTTCAGCCGCCTCTACGAGGGCGGTCGATATAATGGGATCGACGTGTTCCAAGAAAGTTTTTACCATGTTGAGAGTCAAATTATCGGTTGTTTACTCGGTGCTTTTGGCTCTGACATTCGGCTTATTGAGCGCATGCTCGACCACCCCTGAAGATAAGACGGCGGGATTGAGCCCAGACAAGCTGTACAGCGAGGCACGGGACATGATGGACTCGGGCCAATGGGACAAAGCTGTTCCCTTTCTGGAAAAACTTGAATCTCGGGCCGCAGGAACCCCTTTAGCCCAACAAGCCCAACTGGACAAAGCCTACGCACAATTTAAAGCGGGAGATAAGGCGCAAGCCATTGCGACGCTGGACCGTTTTCTGCGCTTGCACCTGGCCAGCCCTGCGCTGGACTATGCGCTTTACCTCAAAGGTTTATCCAATTTCAATGAAAACCTGGGCATTTTGGGCGCCTACACCGGGCAGGACTTGGCGGAACGTGACCAAAAGGCGGCCAAAGAGTCTTTTGAATCCTTCAAGGAGTTAAGCAACCGCTTCCCACAATCGCGCTACACCCCGGACGCGCTTTTGCGCATGCGCTACATCGTTCAGATGCTCGCCAAAAATGAAGTCTATGTAGCCAACTATTACTTTAAGCGCGGAGCTTATGTGGCTGCCCTGAACCGGGCGCAAACTGCTGTTGCCGATTACCGCGACGTACCTGCGGTAGAAGAAGCGCTTTACCTCATTTACAAATCTTATGAGGCCTTGGGTATGACCCAGCTAAGCCAGGATGCAAAACGTGTTTTGGAAGCGACCTACCCGGGGAGCGAATTTCTCAGTCCAAACGGGAAAAAAGATGCGGATAGCTGGCTGGACTTCAACAAACTCAATCCCACCAAGTTGGATTGGAGTTTTCCCAATTTCAATTGGTTTAAGTCAAACTAGTCTGGCCGGACGCGCCCACCAGGCCATCGCCAGAATGTACTTGCCGCTCCTTGCCCAATCCTTCTAAAGCTTCCAGCCATTGCCGCTCATCGGCCAATCGACGCATAGCAGGTAATGCTGCCAATAGTTTCTTGCCATAGCCTTTTTGCACTAAGCGCGGGTCGCACACAACTAGGACACCGCGATCGCTTTCGCTGCGTATCAAGCGGCCTGCACCTTGCTTAAGCGCCAGTGCAGCCAGTGGAAGGTGTAAATCTTTGAATGGGTTTCCGCCCGCCTGCTCAATAGCCCTAGCGCGTGCCTGCACCAAGGGGTCATCAAGCGGAGCAAACGGCAGTTTATCAATCACCAGCATTTGCAAAGCATCTCCTGCAATATCCACGCCTTCCCAAAACGAGGCAGTCGCTACCAGAACGCACCCGACGCCGTCGACATGGGCTGTCGCAGCTGTGCTGGCAGCATTCGAATGCAAAAAGTTTTCAATCAATAAGCGCTTGGCATACTGCCCTTGTACCAACACCTCGATGCCCGTCCCGACCAAGTACCTGGCCAGAGCTTGCGCAATCGCACGCATTACGCGCAGCGTGGTGGTGAGCACCATGGTGCGACCTCCCAGAATTGGGGCAGCTCTGGCCACCAGTGCGGCAACCTGCGCGCTGTGATCCGAGGCGGCAACCGCGGGCGCACCATCTGGCACGTACAGCGCAGCTTGCTGGGTATAGTCAAAAGGACTGGGCACTTGCATTGCGGTATGTCCCTCTAAACCGCAGCTGTTCACAAACCAACTGAGTTGGGCATCGGTGCCCAGTGTGGCCGAGGTAAAAATCCAGGACCTACCGCGCTCTACGTCCTGCTCGGCGGCACTTGGTAAAAGCGCCTGCATATGCGCCGCAATGGTCAGCGGCGCTTGGTGCAAGCTCAGTTCGACACCGCATTCCAGCCAACGCAATTGATCGGCTGGTCGCGCTTGTGCAAACAGGCTCAAGGTGTCATACATATCCTGGCAGCGCTGCGCCAGCGTGCCCAGTTCGGGCCAGGCTGTGCCAAGTGAACTACTTACCTGCTGAGCCCTGTCCAGGCAATTAGACAGCTTGTTGATCGCAGTATCCCAGTTTGTTAGCGGCACCCTGTCAGGGCTGGAGTCCGTCCAGGATCGTCGGGGCTCTTGGCCAGCAGCCGCTGGCAATGCGTGCAATGCCTTCGTCACCTGCACCAGGTCGGCCGCCAGTCCCAGCCAATCGGCCATGCCGCGCGCGGGCCCGCTGTTTTGTTCAGCCAGAAGTTGGGCTAAAGAGCGCGCCTGCGCGGTGCTCCAGCGTTGCCCCAAAAACTGCACACCGATGTCGCTGAGCTGATGCGCCTCATCCAATATCACTGTGCGCACACTGGGCAGCAGTTCGGCTACGCCGGATGCACGTATCCCCGCATCGGCAAAAAATAAATGGTGGTTAACGACCACCAACTCCGCTTGCATGGCTCGCTGGCGCGCCTTCAAGGTATGGCAATTTGCGATATGCGGGCAGCTGGCACCCAGGCAATTTTCGCGCGTGGAAGTCGCCAAGCTGGTCAGCACCGCATGTTCTTGCAGAGCAGCTAGCTCGGCGATATCGCCCTCCTCGGTGTCGTGGGCCCAGGTGCGCGCTGACTCCAGCAAATGCAGGTCTTGCGACGAAAAATCATAGGCTGCCTGGTGCGCCGTGGACAGGCGCTGTGCACATAGGTAACTACTGCGCCCTTTGAGTAGCGCCATGCGAACGGGAAAGCCCAAGGCGCGAATCACCCTGGGAAGATCGCGCAAAAATAGCTGCTCCTGCAAGTTCTTAGTGGCGGTAGAGATGATGACCTTCTCCCCACTAAGCAATGCGGGTACCAGGTAGGCCAAAGTCTTGCCCACCCCGGTACCAGCCTCCACTGCCAGCACACCACCCTCTTGCATGACCTTTGCTACCGCATGGGCCATGGCCTGCTGACCCGGGCGCAGCCGAAACCCATCCAGGTTGCGGGCCAAAATACCAGCTTGGGAAAATGCGGACTCCACCGCATGAACCAGTGACTCCATACGCGCTAAATCAATCCTCGCTTGCATGCGCAGGAAAACGGGCAGCAGCTATGTACCACCGGTCTTACCAACAGAAGTAGCGAGACGTTCACGTCAACCCTGTATCGACCTTGCGGCGCTCAAGGTCAAGAAATTGCGGAGTTTGCATTTCATTGAGGCGCGATACTGTGCGCGGGAACTCATGCGCCAGTGGACCTTCGGTATACAGCGCCTCGGGCCGCACTTGGGCCGACAGAATCAACTTCACGTGCCGGTCATAGAGAACATCCACCAGCCAGGTGAAGCGCCTTGCCTCGGCGTTGCGGTTGACCGGCATATGGGGAACATCGCTCAGCAGCACCGTATGGAACTGGCTGGCAATTTCCAGATAGTCATTTTGCGAGCGGGGCCCGCCGCAAAGTTCTTTGAAATCGAACCAGACCACGCCCCCGGCGCGTTTTCGGGCATAGATGCTGCGCTGCTCGATGCGCAACACGCGGTCACCCTCCTGGGCTTCGGCCAGCTTAGCAAAGGCCAGGGCCATCGCCTCATCGGCAGCCGGCCCGTTGGGCACGTGGTACAAATCCAAAGCGCCCATGGCCAATCGACGATAGTCCACGCCATTGTCCACGCTAATTACCTGCATGTGCTGGTTCAAGAAATCAATGGCCCCCAGTACCCGGTCCCGGTGCATGCCGCCTGGATATAAATCATCAGGTTTGAAATTCGAGGTGGTGACAAAGCCAACTTCATGGGTATGCAAAGCTTCTAGCAGCCGATGCAAAATCAGTGCATCGGTAATGTCGGCGACGTGAAACTCGTCAAAACAAATCAGTTTATAACGATGGGCCATGCGTTCACCCAGCACGTTGAGGGGATTGGCGGTGCCCTGTAAATCGTGCAGCTCGCGGTGCACTTCGCGCATGAATTCATGAAAATGCAGGCGGGCTTTTCGTTGAAGCGGCACGGCCTCAAAAAAGCAATCCATCAGAAAACTCTTGCCCCTGCCCACTCCGCCGTAGAGATAAACACCTCGGGGAATTGGGGGATGGTGAATCAGCTTTTTGAAAGAGTTACCACGCTTTTCCTTGTAAACCCGCCACTCCTGAGCGCAAGAGTCCAAAGCGTGGACCGCGCGCAGTTGGGCCGGATCGCTGTGGAACCCTCGGGCCGACAATTCTTTGTGGTAGTAATCAAGCACGGACATTGCGGTGGCTATTGTGCCTTGCAGGCGGAAGCTGCCAGCACAACCAGCGCGACCATCACAAAACTACACAAGGCCCAGGGTTGGCCTTAAAGGCGCGCTTGCGTCAGGCGGCCAAGGCTTCGACGGGCGCCGGTATGGCTTGGGATTGCACCCTGTGCGCAGGGAACACAATCTGAAAGCGCGACCCCTCCCCCGGGATACTGGAAATCGACAGTTCGGCGCCATGGCGTTGGACTACATGCTTCACGATGGCCAACCCTAGCCCTGTACCACCCGTGTCGCGGGAGCGGCTGCGGTCGACCCGGTAAAAGCGTTCGGTAAGGCGCCCAATATGCTCTTGCGCGATGCCCATGCCCTGATCATGTACCGCAAATAGGGCCCCCCCATCCTCCATCGCACTGGCAATTACGCGGATGGACTTTCCAGCCGGCGTGTAGCGCACCGCATTGCCAATAAGATTAAAAAATGCGCTGTGCAACTCTGCGGCGGAGCCGGCAAGAGACAAACCACGCTGAACCTCAAAGCTCAAGCTATGGGTTTGCCCCCACAAGACGCGCGCTAACTCCTCCGCTTCCTGCCTGCATTGGTCCACCAGCAGGCTGACATCTACCCACTCATGCGTGGAAGGCGGCGGACTGCCCTCCAGCCGCGAAAGCGTTAACAGATCGCTAACCAGGGACTGCATGCGCGAAGCCTGTTGGGCCATTAAATCCAGGTAACGCGCGCGTTCCGCTTCACTGAGCGTTAAAGTCTGAAGTGTTTCCACAAAACCACCGAGCACGGTGAGCGGGGTGCGTATTTCGTGCGACACATTGGCGACAAAATCACGACGCATAGCCTCCGCTTGCTCCACTGCCGTGACATCGCGAGACAGCAGCAGGCTTCGCCCCTCCCCATAGGGATGCACATGCACCGAGAGCCGCACCGGCAAGGAAGCAGTACTGGCCCGGCCCGCCATGAGCACATCGGTTTCAAAGTCTTTTGCCGCGAAATAAGCCGCAAAACCCGGATCACGTACCAAATTGGCGAAGTGCTGCTGAAAATCTCGCCCGGCGTCCAAGCCAAAATGCAGCGCCGCTGAGTCGTTAAACCACTCAATACGGAAATCTTTATCTAGCAGTATCACGCCGTTGGGCGAGGCTTGCATAGCAGCTAAAAATTCCTGCAAGCGCTCATCACGCTGCTGCACCACGCGCTCGTTATTGCGCCGTAAGCGGCGGATGCGATTGGAAAACTCACCCCACAAGCCAGACTGCACAGCGACCTCACGGGTTTCCTCGCTGCGCAACCAGCGCATGACGCGCAATCCCCGCGATAAATCCCACAGCAACCAAAAATAAGTTGCCCCTAAGGCGCCCACCAAGGACGAGAGCACCGCACCGCCTTGGGGTGGCGCAAATACCTGCATAAAAATAGCAGCTAGCAATGCGCCGATTCCCTGGAACAGGGCAAAACTGAGTAAGCGAATGAGCACTATGAGGCTAGTCGCAATTAACTCGCCTGGCCCGCCAAGTCGCTGGGCAGGGCTTGCAACTGCGGTTTGGCAGTTAGGCGATAGCCGGCGCCGCGCACCGTTTCCACCATGGCGGCCGCTTCGCCCAAGGCTTCCCGTAAACGCTTGACGTGCACATCCACCGTGCGCTCCTCAATGTAGACATGGTCACCCCATACCTTATCGAGCAACTGCCCGCGGCTGTGCACGCGCTCGGCGTGCCCCATCAGGTATTGCAAAAGTTTGAATTCGGTAGGGCCTAGTTTGATCGCTTGGTCATTAAACGACACGCGGTGGGTAGCTGAATCCAGGCGCAAACCAGAGATCAGAATGGCTTCATCCTTTACTTGAGGAGCACGACGGCGCAAAACTGCTCTTACCCGGGCCAACAACTCTTTGGTGGAAAAAGGCTTGGCAATGTAGTCATCCGCGCCGGCATCGAGCCCCGCAACACGGTCTGCCTCGTCGCCGCGGGCAGTGAGCATGATGAGCGGCACCACTTTAGTACGCTCGTGTCCGCGCCAACGTTTTGCCAGCGAAAGGCCGCTTTCCCCCGGCAACATCCAGTCCAGCAAAATCAGGTCCGGCAGCGCAGCGTCTATTTCGCGCTGGGCACTGATACTGTCCATCGCCCAAATCGGTCGAAAACCGTTATGCCGCA
>JBBAPY010000107.1:0-9608 GCA_040400635.1 Rhodoferax sp. | reverse complement strand
CTAGCGTTGCTTCTAGGCGTATGCGTATGCCTGGCGCCTGCCTCTTGGGCTGCTGACAAGGCCCGCCCCAACATCGTCATACTGGTGGCCGATGATTGGGGCTTTAGCGATGTGGGTGCGTTTGGCGGAGAAATCTCCACACCGCATCTCGATGCGCTGGCCGCAAAGGGCAGTCGCTTTTCTAACTTTCACGTGGCCGCCACCTGTTCGCCGACACGTGCAATGCTGCTAACTGGGGTGGACCACCATCGCAATGGCGTGGGCAATATGCCTGAGACCACGCCGCCCGAGCAGGAAGGTAAGCCGGGCTATGCCGGCGTGCTGGCACCCGACACCGTCACCCTGGCCACCATGCTGCGTGATGTCGGGTACCACACCTATATCGCGGGCAAGTGGCATGTGGGCAAAGCGCCAGAAAACCTGCCCGGCCGGCGCGGTTTCGAGCGCTCGTTTATCCAGGCTGACAGTGGCAGCGACAACTGGGAAAACCGGCCTTATATGATGCTTTATGACAAAACCTATTGGTTTGAGCAAGACCGGCAGGCACAATTGCCTAAAGACTTTTATTCTTCGCGCTTTTTTGTCGACAAGACCATAGGCTACATCCGCGAACAGGCGGCCGATGGCAAGCCATTTATGGCCTATATCGGTTTTCAGGCCAACCATATTCCCATCCAGGCTCCGGCCGAGTTTGTTGCCAAATACCATGGCCGTTATGACCAGGGCTGGACCGCTTTGCGCCAGGCGCGCCGCGATGGTGCGGTGCGGGCAGGGGTGATCCCCGCCGAGGCCCCGATGGGTACCCTGTCCAGCACGGTGCCCTGGGACAAGCTCACGCCAGATCGGCAGCGCCAGCAGGCGCGCCGTATGGAGGTCTATGCCGGTATGGCCGAGGCTATGGATGCAGAAGTGGGCCGCCTAGTGCAGCACCTTAAATCGAGCGGCCAGTATGACAACACCGTGTTCGTGTTTTTGTCCGACAACGGGTCTGACCCGGCTGACCCTTTCAACATACCCAGCGCAAATGCCTGGGTGCGCATGAATTATCAGGTGGATGCAGACCCGCTGGGCGGCAAAGGCACGTTTTCTGCCAACGGACCGAGTTGGGCGAGCGCTACGGTAGGACCATTGCAAGGTTATAAATACTTTGCTGGCGAGGGGGGCTTGCGGGTGCCGCTGATCGTCTCGGGCTTGCCGGGCGTGGCCTCTGGGGGGATAGTTTCAGCGCTAACCCAGGTCAACGATATTGTGCCCACCCTGCTCGAGGCGGCCGGTATCGCCGCGCATCAGGGCCAGTATGCGGGCCGCACCGTGCAGACTTTGAGCGGTCACAGCCTCTTACCTCTGTTACAGGGCAAAACCGATTACGCCTACCGCCCTGACGAAGCCCTGGGCTATGAGCTAGCCGGCAGCGCAGCGCTGTTTTTGGGCGACTACAAGCTGGTGAAAAACATAGCGCCGCTGGGCGATGGGCAGTGGCGCTTGTTCAACCTTCGCCAGGATCCCGGCGAGACCCGGGATTTGCAGTCCGCCCTGCCGGCGATATTTGCTTCTATGCGTACCGCCTATGACAAATACGCGCAGGACTACGGCGTGCTGCCAGTGCCTGAGGGATTTGATCTGCAAAAAGCCGGTCTGCATTACGCGATCCACCACTATTTATTGCCCAAACTGCGTCAGGCCTGGCCCTTGTGGTTGGCGCTGGCCGGCGCGGCACTGGGTTTGGCGTACTGGCGCAGGCGCCGCAAGGCTATTTCTTAATACGTTCGGCCAGCATTTTGTAGCCGTTGTCGTTGGGCGTCATCCCATCGTCTTCGGTGCGGCTGATGGGCAGCACGATGTCCTCGTTTTCTTCTGCGATACGCCGGATGATTCTTTGCGTCTTGCTGATGTCCACCTGAAATTTCGGGTCATTACCGGCGGGTAATACCCAATACACCTTGTCCGCCTCGGTCAGCTTGCGCAGCACGCGCAGTTCAGTTTCGGTAAAGACATAAAAATGGTCGTAGGTGCCCAGACTGATGATGACGCGCTTGGCTATCAGCGGCGTCTTTTTCATGAACTCCTTGTTCCACTTTTGCGAACTCAGGCCTTCCTTGCTATAGGTTTTGCATTCAGGGCGCAGTTCGGCCAGGCCGGCTGCAATACCATCTCCAACAATCAAACACTCCAACATAGCTTTTCCTTATATCTGGCGCAATTGCGGCCTTTGCCGGCACCGAGTGGAGGTCGGGTGGTAAGCATGCTTTACCTCACCCCAAAACTCGCTGCGACGAACACGCAAGTATGGCCGGAAATGTGACCACCCAAGCCCAAAAAAAGCGATTCAGACCGAAAAACCAAAAAACCAGGAAATGAAACACCATCGCGATAGTGCAAAAAACCAATGCCACCAGAGGGTGCAGCAGGGCCAGGGGTGCAGCACATTCCCAGCCAATAAAGGCCCAAGCGCCCAGGCGGGCCACCCAGGGCTTGCGCAAAATGCTGGTCGCAGGCAGCGGGCCGTAAATGGCGGCATTGAGAAAAATGGTCATGGCTTGGCCGCTGCGCCAGTCGGGCTGCATCAGCTTGACCCAGCCCGACATAAAGTAGGAGGTAACCGATTGCAAGCAGATGTACCACAGGCCCGCGCGCCAAGCCAAGTGGGGGTCGCCACCGAGCTGAACCAGCTCCGCCAACAGCAGCCCAGTCAGCGCTACGAGCGTCATGAAATCGCTGCCCCCATTAAACGCGCCGCGCCAGCGGATGAGCATCAATACATGGCTGCCAAACAAAAATAGCGCAAGCGCCAGGCTGCTACCGTCCCAGGCCAGCAAAAGTAAGACTGGCAGCCGCAGCATCAAATGCCAATGCATGGTGCGGTCTGCAAACAGCAGGTCCAGCAGCTTTTGCACCGGGCCTGGGGGAATGTCGGCGCGCTGCACCGGCCAAGCCCATAAGCCCTGCACCTTCAGTGCTGTGCCCAAGCGCAGAAATTCCAGCGTTTGTAGCAGCATGCTTAAGGCCAGCAAGACCTCCAGCGCGCGGGCCGCGCTGCTTACTGGCATGGGAGCACCGGCGAGCGCATCATGGTGTCTTCTTCGATCAAGCCTGAGGTCCCATCTAGCACCATGCGCACTTCAAATTGCCCGTGCGCGCAGCCTGGGTGCTGGGCTTGCAGGCTTTGGCAGACCAAGCGCGAGACCAATTGGTAGCTGACCAGGGTGCGCGCGTCCGCGTCTGCTGCCATGTGGTTGAGGTCTGCGGCCAGGTGCTCCACCAGGTTTTGCTGTACCAGGGCTAAATTGGTCTGGGCGTTATGGAACAAATGCAGTAGGCGCCGCGGACGGCGCGGGAAGAGGTGTATCCACTCAGACCAATGCAGGGCAATTTCGGGTTCGGGATTGGGCAGCGCCCAGCGCGCATAGAGATGGGGCACATTGCCGGTGGCGTGAAAAAACTTCCAGTTCGGGAAAAAAGCCCGCAGCAGAAATAGCCAGGGCCCGGTCACGATGCGGCTTTTAAACACCAGTGTCGCCAGCAGCACCAGAAAGTACAGCAGAAAAAGTGCTTCAAGCATGGCGCCTCACTTCCCTAGGATAAGGGTGTGAGAAGTCCACCATGGCTGGCGGTTCACTCGGCTCCATGGCACATCGCTCCAACAATAGCAATATAAAGATTGTAGTGAGCGCCTACCAGCTAAGCCCCAAGCCCCGGTCTTAGGCTGGAATAAGGGCGCTTGTGCCTAAGGGGCCCGGTTTTTGCGCTGGATCAAGGCAGCGGTTAATATCCGACTCCTCGCTGAATCACTTTTTTTGGAGTTTTGCTCATGAGCCAAATATTGCAATCCCTGCACAAAACGCTACTAGCCGGTCTGGTCCTGCTGATAGCGATCGTCCTGATCGCCGGTGCGGTATCGGGCAGTCCCCTACAACTGACCCCCGTGTGGTGGAGCTTTTTCTTCCGCTGGCTGCACATTACTTGCGGCGTGATGTGGATTGGCCTCTTGTGGTATTTCAACTTCGTCCAAATCCCCAGCATGCCCAAGATCCCCGATGAGCAAAAACCCGCGATCAGCAAGGTGATCGCACCTGCCGCACTGTTTTGGTTCCGTTGGGCCGCCTTGGCCACCGTGGTCACAGGCTTGGTCGTGGCCAGCCTGCAAGGCTATTTGCACGCTGCCTTGCGCCTGCAAATCGGCTTTGCCGCGATCGGTATTGGCATGTGGCTGGCACTGATCATGGCCTTCAACGTTTGGTTCATCATCTGGCCGAACCAAAAGAAGGCCCTGGGCATTGTGACAGTGGAACCGGCTGAAAAAGCTGCCGCTGCCCGCCTGGCGATGCTGGTGTCACGCACCAATACGATGCTTTCTATCCCCATGCTGTTCATGATGTCGGCCCAATCCCACGGTGGCTTGTAAGTAATTACCCGCAGGGCAAGTCCGGCCGCGCGCTTGAATTTACAAGGCGCGGCGTCTTGCAACTGAAATATGCGCTACCCTTAGGGCAGCGAAGCATTAGAATTTGCGCCGCTGTCCAGCCCTCGGGCCTTAAGCAAATTTGTTAATAATTAAATGGAGTTTGACTGTCATGAAACTGAAAACCCTCGCAGCCGCCGTACTGGCACTGTCCACCGGATTGGCAATGGCACAAAGCGTTGTGACCATCGCCCACGTTGGCCCCACCAGCGGTGCTATTGCTCACTTGGGCAAAGACAATGAAAACGGCGCCATCATGGCCGTGGAAGAACTCAATGCAGCCGGCGTCACCATCGGCGGCAAAAAAGTCACCATCAAGCTGATGATGGAAGACGACGGTGCTGATCCCAAGCAAGGTACTGCCGTAGCCCAAAAGCTGGCTGATGCCAAAGTGGTTGGCGTGATCGGGCACCTGAACTCTGGTACGTCTATCCCCGCTTCCAAAATCTACAGCGATGCGGGTATCCCCCAAATCTCTCCCTCCGCGACCAACCCCAAGTACACACGCCAAGGTTTCAAAACCACCTTCCGCGTAGTGGCTGATGACACCCAACTGGGTGGTACCTTGGGCAAGTACGCAGTTAACACGCTCAAGGGCAAAGCCATTGCCGTGATCGACGACCGTACCGCCTACGGACAAGGCGTTGCTGACGAGTTCAGTAAGGCAGTAGTGGCAGCCGGCGGCAGCATTGTTGCCAAAGAGTTCACCACCGACAAAGCAACCGATTTCAACGCCATCCTGACCACCATCAAGGGTAAAAAGCCTGATGTGGTGTTCTTCGGTGGTATGGACGCTGTAGCAGGCCCCATGCTGCGCCAGATGAAATCCCTGGGCATCAACGCCAAGTTCATGGGTGGGGACGGCATCTGCTCGGCTG
Source organism: Rhodoferax sp. (assembly GCA_040400635.1). Classification (GTDB taxonomy): domain Bacteria; phylum Pseudomonadota; class Gammaproteobacteria; order Burkholderiales; family Burkholderiaceae_C; genus Allorhodoferax. The sequence goes on along the minus strand of JBBAPY010000107.1, from coordinate 4,271 downwards.
AGCTGGTCAAGCTCGGCGGTGACGCGATTGCTGACAACCAGGTTTACTGTGCTGAAGCCGGTGGCGTGGAAAAGGGCAGCAAGTACGAAGCCGCAAAAATCGACTTCGAAAAGCGTTTCAAAGCTAAATTTGGCGCTGACGTCCAAGTGTATGCACCTTATGTGTACGACAGCGTCAAGCTGATGGTCGCTGCGATGGTGAAAGCCGGGTCTTCCGATCCGGAAAAATACCTGCCGGTGCTGGCCGCTACCAAAGACTTTCAAGGTGTGACCGGCGCGATCGGCTTTGACAACAAAGGCGACATCGTGAACGGCGCTTTGACCTTGCAAACCGTGCGCGGCGGCAAGTTGGAAGTACTCTCGGTGATCCGTTAATCACGGAATGCGACAACAAAAAAACCGGCCTTCGGGCCGGTTTTTTTACGCCTGCCAATTTCCTATTTGCGCTGCAATAGGCGGTAGGGCGGCAGGCCTTGCAGCATGCGTCGTCCATAGGCCTGCTCACTGAGGCGCTTGTCATAGCAAATAACTTGCGCGCGGTCTTCCTCGGTGCGGATGGCGCGGCCCGTCCATTGCAGCAGCTTGATGCCGGTAGCCGGGATGACCAGTTCATTGAACGGATCGCGCCCCATGCGGCGTAGCCATTCGGCGCGCGCCTCGTCCACCGGGTCGGACGGTGGTGCGAAGGGCAATTTGGTGATAAACACGGTTTCGCACAAACGGCCTGGCAAATCCAGGCCCTCGCCAAAGGATTGCAAACCAAAAATAATGGACGGCAAACCGGCCTCCACCCGCGCCATGTGCGCGGCCAGCAAGCGCGTGCGTGAGCTGCTGCCTTGCACCACTACGCTCTCCAGTAGCCGCGCGGGAATCGCGTCGGTGGCGGCGCGCATTTGCGCCCGCGAGGTGAATAAGACCAAAGCGCCATGCTGCACTTGCGCCAGGTCTTGCATCAGGTATTCCACCACTTCGCCGGTATAGGCCGGCACGTTTTTGGCGTCCGCCATGGTGTGCACCACCGTGAGTGTGCCTTGCGTCGCGTAGTCAAACGGGCTGGAGACTTCAAGGGCCTGTACATCCGGGTTGCCTGAGAGCCCGCATTCCTGCAAAAAATAGTCAAAGCTGCCGCAGCTGGTGAGCGAGGCCGAAGTGAGTATGGCCGCGCGGGCCTGGCTCCAGACAAACTGACGCAGCAAGTCGCCCGGCACCATGGGGCAGGCATGGGCGCTGATGAGCAAAAAGCCACTCTCGCTTTTGCATTGCAGCCATTTGGCCAGCGGCTGCTCGCCATGTTCGAGCAAAAGACTGGCAGTGGAGGTCAGGGCGCCCAGGCGCGGTGCCAGCGGCCCCAGCTTGGCGTATTGCTGGCTGCATTGCAGCGCCTGCATCGGGTCGTCTTTGGCGATTTGTTTAATCTGCGCGCCCAGCGCGTCCAGCGCCTGCGCCAGACCCGTAGCCTGCGCCAGCACTTGCGCCACCGGCTCTACCAGGGCCTCGGGCAGCTGGCCATGGGCAAAGCGCAGCGTGCCGTCTTGGCCCTGGGTGCTGGCTTGCACCAAGTCCAGCACCATGCGCGCCAATTGGTTCAATGTGGCTTTGAGTTGGCTGCTGACGGTGTTTACGTCCGGGTCCACATCCAGCATCAAGGCTTTGCTGACCTCTTGCAAGACCTTGGGCAAGCGGTCTAGCCAGCGCAGGCTGGCCAGCTCCATGGCGCTGCTGAACTGGTCCAAGGCCACTGCCGGCAAATGGTGCGCCTCGTCAAACACCAGCAGGCAGTTGTCCAACTCGGGCAGTGTTTTCATGCCCAGCGAAGCGAGCACCAGGTCGTGGTTGGCGACGATCACCTGCGCCTCTGCCAGGCGGTTGCGCGCCTGGTAGTAGCTGCAGTCCCGAAAGCGTGGGCAATGGCGCACGGTGCAACTGTGCCGCTCTGCGGCCACGGTGGCCCAGTCCTGCGCGTCAGGCGCATCGTTGAGGCTGTCGCGGTCCCCGTCCCAGCGGCCTGTGGCCAGCGTGGCGGCCATGTGTTCATACAGCCTAAACCGCCGCTCCTCCAAGGCCTCCTGCGAAGCTGCGCCCAGCGCCACCGCCGGGAAATCGTCTTCAAAAAAATCTTCCTCTGCCCCACTGCTGCCCACCAGGCGCTCCAGCTTGAGCTTGCAGACATAGCGCCCGCGTCCTTTGGCCAGGGCAAATGCAAACGGCTGCTCCATGCTGGCTGCCAGGGCCGGCAGGTCTTTTTGCATCAATTGTTCTTGCAGCGCTACCGTGGCAGTGGAAATCAGCACCCGGGTTTTGCGCTGCAAGGCCATGGCAATAGCAGTGCTGGCATAAGCTGCCGATTTGCCCACGCCGGTCCCTGCTTGGATAACGGCAATCGCGCGCTGCGGGTCCTCGCAGTCGCCCAAGTCGGCGCGGCTGAAGGTGTCGGCCACGCATTGCGCCATGGCGATCTGGCCTTCGCGCTGGCGAAAGCCCGGCGTAGCTTGCAGAACATGGCTAAATGCCGCAAAAGCATCTTTCGCCCAGGTGTGCGGGTTGCTAGGGGCGGCCTCGGGGGCTTGGGTTTCGGATGACAAGGGAGCGGTACTCAGAGTGGGGTGGGGCAGGCAAGGGCGGGCGCGTTGAACGCCACACAAGTCGGTGCACCGCCATGGCAGGCCTGCAATATACCTTTTGCAGCGGCGATAATCCTTTCGCTGCCGGCCACTTGCAAGCGATTGCATACGGGCTGAAGGTTTTCGCGCTATCCGGGGTATTTATTGCTACGCCGTACGCGCTTTTTATCACTATCCGGAGTTCTTGTTATGACCACCGTTTTCAATGGCGCGGCGCAGCCTGCGCGCCGCCAATTTCTGCGTACGGCTGCCGCCGCGGCAGTTGCCGCTATCCCCACTTACAACTTCGCGCAAAGCGCCGAGACTCCCGAGCGCCAGTTCGCACCCCGGCCAGGCGCATGGCGTACGTTTGAAGTAAGCACCCGCGTAGAAATTGCCGCCCCGCGCGGCCAGACCCGGGTCTGGGTGCCGGTGCCCAGTGTGAACACCGCTTGGCAAAAATCTCTGGAATCGGCCATCAGCAGCAACGGCAAGGTCCGCATGCTGGCCGATGGCAGCGAGGGTGCGCGCATGGTCTATGCCGAGTTTGACGCCACGCAGGCGCAGCCTTTTGTCGAGGTGACCAGCCGCATCCAAACGCAAAACCGCTTGCAGGACTGGAAGCAAAAGTCCGCGCCCGCTGACACGGCGGCATCTTTGGCGCAATGGACACGCGCAACAAAGCTGATTCCAGTCGATGGCATTGTGCTCAGCACCGCCAGCGAGGCGACCAAGGGTGCGCGCAACGATGTCGAAAAGGCGCAAAAAATATTCGACTGGATTGTGAGCAACACCTACCGCGAGCCCAAGGTGCGCGGTTGCGGCGAAGGCGATATCCAAACCATGCTGGAAACCGGCAACCTGGGCGGCAAGTGCGCCGACCTGAACGCCTTGTTTGTAGGCCTGTGCCGCTCGGTGGGCTTGCCTGCGCGCGATGTTTATGGCTTGCGTGTGGCGCCCAGCGCCTTTGGCTATAAAGAATTGGGCGGTATTTCTACCAAGCTGCAAGGCGCACAACACTGCCGCGCCGAGGTCTATTTGCAGGGCCATGGCTGGGTGGCTATGGACCCGGCGGACGTGGCCAAGGTGATGCGCCAGGAAACCGCTGATTGGATTAAAGACCCGCGCAACCCAGTGGTCGCGCCGGTGAACCGCGTGTTGTTTGGCGGCTGGGAAGGCAATTGGATGGCCTACAACACTGCGCATGATGTAGTGCTTCCCAACGCGCAAGGTCCGCGCCTGGGGTTTTTGATGTACCCGCACGCTGAAACTGACGGCCAGCGCCTGGACGCTTATGCGCCAGACGATTTCCGCTACCGCATCAGCGCCAAGGAAATTGCCGCTTAAACCAGCGGCAGGGGCAGCAGGTGCTGCGTACTTTCAAACGCCATGCGAAGCCCGCTAAGCGGGTCCTCAAAGGCCAGGCTTTTAGCCAACAATTGCAGTGGTTTGGACGTGTCGCTGCTACCCTCGGGAGTGAGCTGCGGATACATGCCGTCGTTCAAAATGGGCAGTCCCAGCGCCATCATATGCACACGCAACTGGTGGCGCTGACCGCTTAAAGGACGCAATCGGTAACGTGCCCAGGGCCCGCAGACTTCCAGCACATCGATGTCGGTAATCGCATTAACCGGCCCCGGCACTTCGGCCTGCTGCATAAAGTGCGCGCCTA